>NZ_JANHGR010000003.1 GCF_026616205.1 Halolamina litorea | reverse complement strand
GAAGGTGGACACCAATCACCCAGATGGGCGGCGGGCTGGGCTGACACTGGAAGCCGAAGAGCGACTGGAAGCGCGTGAGTGGGAGATCAAGCGAACAGCCGAGCGGTTCGATCGACGGCTGGACTCCGATAGAGAGGCGCGAACGAGAACGGTGGTTCGTGAGGCGAGCGTCGAACAGCGACGAGTGTTCAAAGAGCGAGCGGCGGCGGTGGATCCGTGGCAAGACCCGGAGCGGGCTGATGCGCGCGAGCAAGTGTCGAAAGCGGAACTGGGCTGGGTGAACGAAGAAGCGAGGCGGCTGTCAGGGATGCTGCCGGGGTGGTCGCGGGCGGCGATCAGTCGGCGGCTGGCTGAGCGGGTCGTCGATGGTGTCTCGAAGACGGCGGCGGTCGTCGGTGTCTTCGAGGAGTTACAGACTGATGCCGGGCAGGTGCTCCCCATTGCGGCGCTTGCGGATGTGCCAGTGCGTGAGGTGAGTGTCAGCGGCGTCGTGACGACCCTGTGGGACCCATCGAGTCCAGCTATTCAACAGGTGGGGCTCATCGAAGACGAGAGCGGGAAGACGAAGCTGACGGTCTGGTCGCGGTCAGCGCAACCGGTTGTCGAAGAGGGCGAACGTGTGGTGCTTCGGAACGTCGCGAAGAGCTGGTACGAGGGGCGCGTCTCAGTTGCACTAACGGGGCGGTCGTCGATCTCGTTCCCCGAGCGCGAGGCGTGGTGGGCTGAGTAAGGCCATCTCGGCCTCTCTTTTTCGTGTGGCCAGCTACCTCCCCAGCCGTCGTCCTCGCGGGCTCGGACGCCCCTCGCGCGCGGTTGCGGCGTTCGCCGCGCCTCGCACGCGCCGAGGGATTGTGCTAGTTCGCTGTTGGTTAGTGCGACCCACGGTCCCGGTTTTTGGCGCCTCAGCAGGGCTGGAGGCGCGATACAGTGCCTCTCAGAAACGATGTCCCGAAGACAACTCCCCCCGAAACCGGCACAGCCGGAGATCCGAAATCCGAACGGCCACGAACTAACAATCGTCAGCGAACGACTCATCGGGAAGCGACCGACGGACTACGACATCGATCTCTCAGACAGAGATAGCTACACGGCGCGGTTCTACCGCTGTCAGAACTGTGGGCAAGAACGGAACCGCGCCGGACACTTCCAGGAGGTGTGCCCGGGTCCAGACTCGTCGACGCCACTCAGCGACGGTGGGTACTCGATCGACGACCCACGGACGCGACGGGCACTCACTGAGCAGATGGTGGTGCAGTTCGGCGCATTGGGACCGATCTACGACGTCCGGAGCGAGAGCGGCAACACGTACCAAGTCGACGTTGAGGAGATCCGCTGTTCCTGTCCAGACTGGCGAAATCGGGGTGATACCCTCGGGCAAGAAGGCTGTAAGCACCTCAGACGAACGAACTTGGAAATCCTGGCCGGGGAGGTTCCACAGCCGAACGGACAGTTTCGCCGGTAGAGAGATCAGCCGTCGAACGCTGGACGGAGGTCACGCCAGCGGAAGTCGGCGACGCGGCCGTCGTCCAGTTCGACCCGGTAGAGGATTGAATCCCGTTCGTCCCCAGTTGACTCGCCGGCATCGTCTTGGAGCACCTCGATGATCGTCCCTTGCCGACCGTGGTACCGCTCGTGGTCGGGGTCGGTTTTATCGGGGATGTCGATTCGGACGCGGTCACCCTCCTGAGGCTTCATTACAGAGCGAGTCGGGTGAGCAAGAGCCGACACTATTAATCTATCAAGAATATTTTAATTGGACCAATGCCGGATCTCTCTCGTCGGCGGGCGCTCAAACTCTCTAGTACATCTCTGCTAGCCGCACTCGCCGGCTGTGGGGGACGAACGGGCGAAGCCAAGAACACGTCGACGTCGGAGTCAGCGACCGAAACCGGGGGACCGACCACTGAGGAATCAGCCGTCCAAACCGAGTTCTCTCTCGAGGAATCGGCACTGCTCAAAGGGGGCGAACTTGTCGTGACTGGTCGCGTCGAGAATACCGGCTCATCGTCGACGGAGGTCACCCTACCACTCGCGGTGAATGGGCGGACGATCACGACACACTCGTTCACACTCGGCGCCGGCGAACAACGAGAGATCACGCTCACCGGCTCACCGACGACGACCGGAACGCAGCCGATCACCGTTGCAGGCACACACGTGGGCGAGGTTGTGGTCCGTGCCGAGCGCCCGGACATCGTCCGCGACGTCGGCGCACACTACTACCCCTGGTACGGTGCGCCGCTACATGACTACCGCGGCGGCGAGTGGAGCCTCGAGTCACCGTCGACGCCCGTTCTCGGCAACTACGACTCCACCAACCCTGACGTCATCGAACAGCACATTGACTGGTGTCGGCAGGCAGGAATTTCGTGGCTGAACGTGTCGTGGTGGGGACGGAACAGCGGCCACGACCGCCGGTTCCGCGAGGACATCCTCGGCCACCCCCGCTCGGACGAACTCGACTGGTCGGTCCTCTACGAGACAGTCGGGCAGTTCGGCGTCGATCCGATCGACCTCAGCGACGAAACGAACCAACGGCAGTTGGTGAATGACTTCGAGTATCTGGGAGAGCACTACTTCGATCGAGACAGCTACAAACGTATCGACGGTCGCCCGGTCCTCTACATCTGGGTCGCGCGGCTCTTTCACGGCGATGTTGCTGCGGCGTATGAGGCAGCTGTCGAAGCTGCCGGGGTCAGGCCGTACCTGATCGCCAGCGTCCCTGCGGCCTCCGGGCTCGGAACACACCCGATACTGGAAGTCGCTGACGCTGTCACAACGTACAACCCGTACACGGTGAGCGGCCGAACCGCCGACGAGTTCATCGATGATCTCCAGTCAGGCTACGAGAAGTGGTACCGGAGCAGCGAGTACGTCGGCGTCGACGTGATCCCGACAGCGATGCCCGGCTTCGACGACACAGAACTCACTCACGATCAACGGGACAACGTCCCCCTCGAACCCTCGGCAGAGCGCTACGAGCGGAGCGCCGACGTCGCCCGGCACTACGCCGACGGCCCGGTGCTCGTCACGTCGTTCAACGAGTGGTACGAAGACACGGCAATCGAGCCGAGTGAAGACCACGGCGAGGCGTATCTCGATGTCACGGCTGAAGCACTCGCTGCAGCCGAGCGCTCGCCGCCGACTATCGACGGCGAGACGTTCGTGCTCTCGTTCGGCAAACTCATCGCGGAGTCGGAGATGAACCCGGATATCGAGAACGGGCGGCAGTTCTCGTTCATGCTGGATGAACTGACTATCCGCGACGACGACGGCCAAGCCCGCATCGACCTCGACGTCGGCACCGGAAGCGAGACGGTCGAATTCCTGCTCGGGTCCTACGGTCCCGAGAGCACCGAGGAAAACACCTGGCGCTGGCTTGGCGGGCAGCGTGACACCGCCATTGACGTCCCGTCACTTCCCGATGCCGGCGAAATCGAGATCAGTGGCCTTGCCCCAGCAGAGATGGATGTCGCGCTCAAAGTCGACGGAGACGTTCATGACAAAACGACGCTTGCAGAGGGGTCCGGAAGCTACAGACTCGAACTCGGGTGAGGGTCAAGCCGGTAGTGAATCGAGAGTCTTCCATACGCATCGACGGCGATTTTCCCCGATCGCTGAGATGGGCCATATCCCAAAAGGTGAAGCATCGCTATCGCAAACTCTCGGATAATGCAGGACGCGTACGTGGTCGACGCGGTGCGGACACCGCTCGGAAAACACGGCGGGTCGTTCTCCGATACTCACCCGCAGGATCTCGCTGCGGAACCGCTTCAAGCGCTCGAAAGACGCAACGGGTTCGACGGCGGGTCGGCTGTCGAGGACGTGATTTACGGCTGTGTCACCCCGATTGACGAGCAAGGGAGCAACATCGCCCGCATCGCGCCGATGGTTGCTGGCTGGGGCGACGACGTCCCGGGCGTCCAGCTCAATCGGATGTGTGGGTCTGGTCAGCAGGCCGTGAACTTCGCAGCCGGACAGATCAAGGCGGGTATGCACGACGTGCTCGTCGCCGGGGGCGTCGAACACATGACGCGTGTCCCGATGGCGAGTGATACGGCCTCCCCAGACTGTAGCTACGCTGACCCCGAGAACGTCACTGAGACGTATTTCGAGCACTTCGAGGAGTTAACCTCCCAGGGCGAGGGGGCCGAGCGAATTGCCGAGCAGTGGGGGTTCAGCCGGGCGGAAGTCGACGAGATTGCCGTCGACTCCCAAACGAGATGGGGACATGCGGCCGCAGCCGGGAAGTACGACGATCAGGTCGTTCCTGTCGAGACCGAGGTCGACGACGGACCAGTCACCGTCAAACGTGATGAACATCCGCGCCCGGAAACCGATGCGGAGACGCTGCGGGAGCTCCCGCTCGTCTTTCGTGAGGAAGGCGAGGGCGTCATCCACGCAGGGAACGCCTCCGGTGTCGTCGATGGCGCGTCGGCGCTCCTCATCGCGTCGAAGGCGGCGTGTGAAACACATGGCTGGGAGCCGATGGCCCGCATCGTCGACTCACACGTCGTCGGAGTCGACCCGAAGACGATGCTGACGGGCCCGATTCCAGCAACGACCGAGATTCTGGCCGAGAATGATCTAACTGTCGACGACATCGACCGGTTCGAAGTGAACGAAGCGTTCGCCCCAGTCGTTCTCGCGTGGCTGGCAGAGACCGGTGCCGACTGGGAGAAAACCAACGTCTGGGGCGGCGCGATCGCTCATGGACATCCACTCGGAGCGACCGGCGGTGTGTTGCTGGGGAAGCTTGCCGCGCAACTGGCGGAATGCAACGGTCAGTACGGTCTCTGCACGATGTGCATCGGCTTCGGGCAGGGTATCGCCACCCTCATCGAGCGCGTTTGACTCCCTCGACAGGGCGAGCAGCCCGTCGGCAACGGAGTACCGACTCGAACAATGAATCGCTCGTCACGATGGAGACTGATAGTTGAAACTCGTCGGTGACTTCCTCTCCATCCTACTCGCTCACCGCTGACGCGGTTCGCCGTTTGCGGGTGGGACTTCCTGTTTTCACGACGTGCTTTGTAGACACCGAGACCAAGGACCGCGACGCCGCCGGCGTCGACACAGCGGACATCGACGACACGACGGCCCGTAGCCTGATCGACGACCGCACCGAGGATGTGGCGAGCCAGCTGATCGGCTACATATCCTCCTGAGAGCCACCTGTCGTGAGCGGCCACGTACCCAACTAGACGCCCTTTGACATCCTCGCCATTCGGGGCGGGGAGAATGTCAACCGGCCTACCCGAGACGCAGTTTACTCTATCTGTTTCCTGGAGAACGGGTGACCAACATGAGTATTGTGCGTTTGTTGCAATAGTGTTTTGGCACTCCAACGCGTATCGGGACTCGTTCGATGACAGAACCCGAGCGTGGTGAGACGCCCAGCGACCAAGACTTCCCCGGCAAGTCCAATGGAATTCGATTCCGCAACCCACCTGAGACGTTGTCAGCGGAAGAATTTCACGTGCCGGTCGAATGTCGCGCTCGAGACGGTCGTGGAGGCGGCCGAACGCATCAGGCGTCAGCGAGCACTCGATGCGGCCGAGTCCACAGTCCACGCCATCCCCGCGGGTTCCGGACGAACCGCTGGACGGACGGAACTACGAGCGACCACGGTTCGAAAGCGAGGCGGAAGGACACTCCCAACGTACCGACTCGCCTGACAGTCGACGACGAGTGGCGTGATTCCGGAGGCACAAACCGTGTCTGAGGAGGGAACGATCGACGTCGGGACAGTCACACGGGTGTGGTCCGTTGGCTGGCAGTGGCCCTGGGTCGTCACTCTCGCGGTGATGCTAGGCGGCAATTTCCTGTTCGCGGCCGACCGGACTGTACTGGGAATCGGCGTGTTGGTCGCCGGTCTGGGAATCGCTGTCGCCGGGGTGCGGGCCGTGAACCGACACAGTGGGGATGCGTTCGACGACGGAACGAGGAGCGTCCGCCGTGCCGTGGCGGGTGAACTCGGCCTAGACGATACATCAACTATTCACTCGCTAGCGGTCGGTTCCGACTCCGTGGTCGGCTTTGACTGTCCGAAAAGCTACGACCTCGCCGTCGTGACCCTCGGTGAGTCGGCGCTGACAGTCCACCACGATGGTTCGATGGACCTGCTCAACAGATCTTGGACTGTGGGGGACCAGACGGAGCGGATTCCGTACAAAGACGTCAGGTCCGTCACGGAGGAGGACGGAACGCTCCGGATGGAGCTCGTCGACGGGGGGACGAAGTCGCTTCCCGCAGGCAGTCGACCGGACGACCTTTTGGCGGCCCTCGGTCGCCGACTCGACGGCACCGACTCCGCTTCATAAGCGCGAGCGGTGACACATTCACGAAGCTGGACGGCGAGTGTAGAGGTGACCCCCATACGTTGATAACGAAGGTGGTTGTTACCCAACAAGTGGACATCTCGTACGAGCATGCGAACCCACGTCGGGGCAACGAGTCGTTTCTCATCCGTATTGAGGAGGACCACACGGAGCTGACGCCCTGCGTGCTCGTCGACGCCGGCGACGGTGTCGATACGGACGAGCTGCTCGGAGAAGACGAATACCTCGCAGCCATCCTGCTTACTCACGCCCACCTTGACCACTACCAGTCCCTTGGTGAGGCACATCGTGATGGAGCCCCGATTCTGACGAGTGCCGGAACGGCGTCAATTCTCGATGACGTCCTCTCGGAAGGAGCCGATCAGTACGGACTCTCGAACACGGACGAGGTGCTTGACCGCGTCAAAGCGATCTCGGAGTGGCACGACGTTCTCGGAGACACCCTTCGCGTTCGGCCCGTTCCTGTTGGCCACGCGCCCGGCGCCTGTGGCTTCCTCATTCGCGCCGCTGACGGCGACGACCAAGTGACGATGCTCGCTACTGGCGACTTCACCGAGCGCGACGCTGCTGGCTACCGTGGCTTCGACGCCGAGGCCTACGCCGACGTGGATATCCTCTTCCTGACGGCGGCGACGACCGGAGCGTTCGAGGAGAACCTCACCCGGACTGTCGCCACGATTTCCGAACGAACCAACGCTGGTTCGCGCACACTCTGTACGGCAAGTGGGCTTACTGGGGTTCACCTCGCAATCCTTCTCGCCGGCGTCGACGACGAACTCGATGTTGACGTTCCCGTCATCTTGGCCGGGTAAGCAGCGAAGCTCTACACCGCCCTCGGCTACGAACAGGACCGTATCGAAACGGTTCCAGAGTTCGCTATGCCCGATGCCTGCTTCGAGCACGGGGCAGTGACCATCGCCGGCCCGGAAGTCCCTGTGGAGGGCAGCAGCGCCCGCCTGTTCGAGTCTATCGCCGACGACCCGAGTGCCTCACTCGTCCAAGTGCAGGGTGGGGGTACTGAGGCCGCAACCGGGAGTGAGTTCGCCGGGACTGTTTCGAGCCATCGGTTCTCGAATCACCCCTCTGAGGAAGTCCTTGACGACGTCGTTGAGACGATCTCGCCAACTCACGTCGTCGTCACGCACCAACAGGGGAAGTCCTTGGAGAGGTACAAGGACAAGTGGGACTCGTTCTCGTGGCCAACTGGATCCCGTGGGAAGGAAGTGCTCTATCGGGACGGGACCTACGTTGCTCCACCATGGGTCACTGAGTACGTTGAGCGTCGGGTACGGAACAGGGCTGGGCAGTTCGACGCCGATCGCATCGACGCTGCCCTACTGGACGCTGTCGACACAGCGCCAGCAGCACATCGGCGCGAATCAGTCGAACTCGGACGAGAAGACGTCGACGTGGAGGCGCTTCGAGAGCAGCTCCATATTCGCTCGGCGCCGAAGGCGTCGATGGAGAGTGTGGAAGCAACTGATGGTGGTTCGACGCAGGCATCGGGGGCTGCTTCCAGTAGTGACTCCACCATTGAGACTGAGTCTACAGAGGGGGACATCGTGTCCGAGGCCGAAGAGCAGACGTCGACGAGCGACGACAGCTCTGGAACGCCTGTTAGTACAAATGCGCTCACCGTCACCGTCGACCCCGCCATCGGCTTGCTTGCCCAGCAGCGTGGTCAAGCCGCTGAGACACCCTTGGCGGTGTTCGTCCGGGAGGCCGTCGACGCCTACATCGCCGACATTCTCCGAGGGGACGAACCGTGGGACGATCTCGACGCCGAAGTCGAGGCGCTCTCACTTGATGCCGGCCCGGTGCTCAGTACCCTTCTTTCGAGTGCGACCGCAGAGGGCGAGAGTGTTGAGGCGTTCGCTCTAGAGCACCTGCGCGGGGCCGTCGGCGTCGACGACGCTGACGGGGCGGTTCCGATTCGTGACGATGGCTCGATAGCTGCGTTGCTGGGTGCTGTCGTCGAGAACGAGGACACGCCGTCTGAATCGCTGGCAGATGTCGTCGAGGATGCGCTTCGGAAACAGTTCCAGTAGAGGCAGTAGCGTTCGCAACCTCTCTTCGCTACTCTAGATGGCTGGGCAGTTGCGTCACGTATGGGCTGTTCTCCCAGCTCCGACGCGTGCCAATCGCCTCGATAAGCGACCGAGCCTCCCCATCTGAGAGATAGCCGTTGCGTGCGTAGTCACAACCGGGCGGGCTCGCGACGTACTGGACGCGTGACCTCGAGGAGCACCTCGTCGCGGTGCCAGCGGAGTGACCCCAAACACTGATTACTGATTCGCTGTAAACTGTAATCAAGAACGATCCGTGTCACGCACTTCAGATCGCGCCCACGGCGACATCGTCCGGGACTTCCTCTCAGTCGCGGACCTCCTCGAGGAGCCACAGCTGGCCCAGCTGTACGCGTACCTCGCTCGGGAGGAGGAGGCGACGGTCCAGGACGTGATGGACGACCTCGACCTCGCACAGGGAACCGCCTACAGCTACGTCAACCGGCTCGTCGACACCGGCGTCGTCGACGTCACCGACGACGAGCAGCCGCGCCGGTACGCCGCCCGTGAGATCGACCTGACCGTGACGACGGCCGCCGGTGACCGAGAGTACACGATCACGCCGGCGCTCATCGACGCCGTCGGCCGTCGCGAGACGAATGCGGACATCCACACCTACATCGACCGCCACGGCGTCGCCGGCCTCGCAACGGCGCTCACCTACGCCGTCGCTCGGGAACGCGGCGAGGTGACCCACCGGTTGATGGCTGAGGATCTGGACATCTCGCCGCTGGCCGCGGAGATGATTCTGCAGGCGCTGCGGCCCGTCGTCCACGAGCACTACGACATCGAGGAGACAGGGGCAGGACTCGACGAGTTGGATATCGACGACGGCGACGCGGCTGACGACGCGTGAGCCGGCTCCACATCGCCGACACCGGCCTGTTCGTCGCGATGGGACAGCCCTCGAACAGCCGCTACAAGGCTGTTCGCCGATTCGCTCGCCGGAACGACATCACCTTCGTCCTGCCCGAACGGGTGTACGAGGAGCTGACCGTCGACGATCCCGACGTCGAGGCGCCACCCGTCGACACCGCGATCGACGAGGGATGGGCGACGGTTGCGGCGCCACTCGAGTTCTCCGAGCCGGTCGTCTCGCGGGTGATGGATGGCGTCCAGCGGTACATCGCGAACGCCGACGACCGACCCGCCGACGAGGTCGAGCGTGCCGACGCCGCCCTCGCCGCCCTCGCTGCCCAGCATCTCAGCGCGGGGACGGCGACCGAGGTGTACATCTACACGACCGATATCGCGGCCGGCGAGGTAGCCGGCGACGAGGGCGACCGCAGGCAACACGACGGCGGTGATACCCGTCACACCGACGAGAAGCTCCGTCGCACTCGTGATTGCCGTCGTGGCTTGCGACACGACGAGCAGAACCGTGAACGCCGCGTAGGCGCCGACGACACCCCAGAGGAGGCGCGAACGGCGGACGTTCGTGAAGTCGTTCTTCGCGATTCGGAGCACGCTCCCCATCACGCGTCCACCTCCGCACCACTTCCGGCGACTTCGTTTCCGTTCGTGACCGTGGTGAACAGTTCTTCGAGGGACGCGTCCTCGACCTGCACGTCCCGGACGGTCGTCACGTCGGCGGCGTGCTGTATCACTGCCGCCTTGGCGGCCGGATCGGTACAGGTCACCCGGAGCTGTGAGTCGTCGACGACCACCGAGGAGACGCCATCGATACCGTCGACGTCGAGACGAGGGTCCTCGACCGAGAGGGTCACGGTGGATTCGGTATGGAGGGTCGCACGGAGTCCATCGACGGTATCGACTGCGACGAACCGGCCGTCCCGCAGGATTCCGACGCGGTCACAGACCGCTTCGACCTCGGGGAGCACGTGGCTGGAGAAGAACACTGTCGTGCCGCGCTCAGTTTCCTCTCGGACCACTTCGCGTAGTTCGGCCATCCCACCGGGGTCGAGCCCCGACGAGGGTTCGTCCAGAATCAGCAGTTCCGGGTCGCCGACGAGTTCCGTCGCCAACGCCAGTCGTTGCCGCATCCCCGTCGAGTACTCGCCAGCCGGCCGGTCGCGTGCCTCCCGTGCCAAGCCAGTCCGGTCGAGGAGCACGTCGGGATCGTCGTCCGCGTCCTTCGCCGCGATGGCGTAGTCGAGATGCTCTCTCGCTGTCAACCGGTCGAACGGACTGTACCCCTCCGGAAGCAGCCCGACACGCTGGCGGACGTGGCGCGACTCCGTCACGACGTCGTGGCCCAGAACGGTGCCGATCCCCCCGCTCGGCGTCAGAAACCCCAGTAGGAGGTTGATTGCTGTGGATTTTCCCGCACCGTTCGGACCGAGAAACCCGAACGCCTCCCCCTCGCGAACCGTGAGGTCGAGGCCGTCGAGCGCTTTCAGGCGCCGATGCCGTCGAGCCCGGGGAGTTCTACACGGCAAAAGAACTCTACGAAGGGCTCGAAGCGTACAGACCCGATTCCGACTGGGAGGCATCAGTCATCGACGGCATCTCGAGTCCGAGCAGCCTCGCAAAAATGCTCACCGACCACAGCACCCACCCGGCAGTCACAATCAACCGGGATGGTCGGGTCAACGAGTACCGAATCGGGCGAGGAGGATCAGGGGCCGAACAGATCGACGTCGAGGGGATCGCGGACCTCTTCGAGCTGCCCTGTATGGCCGCCATGGAGGAGCGACTGCACCAAAAGAAGCCCGTCCGAAAGGACCTCTACAACTTCGCCCGGATGGTGATGTGGCTCCCCCAGTACCACGAGAGCGACATCGACGAGATCGTCGACGACCTGATGGCGGTTTTCTCCCGCTGGCCGTGGTACGACGAACAGGAAACGGCCTACCAAGTCCGCTATGAGTTCTCGAACACGATTGAGGGGGAGACGCCGTTGCCGATGAACTGCGACAACGACGATATGCAGCGGTACTGCATCGGGAAAGAGCAGTGTCCCTACTCGATCTGGGGGAGCGTTCCGTTCCCGGAGGAGATGTACGAACAGGTCGGTGGGGATGATGGTCGTTCAAGCCCGTTCTGAGGGTTGTGTAGATATTTCCGTCCAATGGGGCCCCAGCATTAGGTCGCTCTTGAGGCTGGCTAAGCTGACCGAAACCAGCGGCGAAACCGTCTCTTGCATCCAGAACTCTCCACCGGGCGAAACACACAAGTCATTATCGCAATAATGATTATCTAGATAATGACCTTCTTCGACAGGGAGGCAGAGCTCGATGCGCTGGAGGCTGCCTACGCATCACAGGAGGCCGAATACTTCGTGGTGTATGGACGGCGACGAATCGGGAAGACAGCGCTGCTGAAGGAGTTTTGTACCGATCGGCCACACATCTACTACCTCGCAGCACAGGAGTCCGAGCAGCGACAACGCGAAAAATTCGTCGAGCAGATCGCCGCTCACGTCGACGAGCGACCACCGAGGATCACAGACTGGGAGGACGCACTCGCGTATCTCTCCGAGGTGCTTGCAGACGAGCGACTCATCGTTGTCATCGACGAATTCCCGTACCTAATGGAGGAGAACGATTCGCTCCCCTCGTACCTCCAGGCATTCATCGACGAACAACTCTCAGAAACCGACTCAATGCTCGTCCTGTGTGGCTCCAGTGTGAGCACAATGGAGTCTGAGGTACTGGGTCACGAGAGTCCCCTCTACGGTCGGCGGACAGGCCAGATCGATCTGCAGCCCTTCTCGTTCCAAGATGCCCGGGACGTGATCACCTATGGATTTGAGGACGCTGTGAGATCGTTCAGCGTGACCGGGGGGACAGCGATGTATCTAACACAGTTCGACTACAGCCAATCGGTCGCTGAGAACATCCAGCAACAGATTTTGTCGTCGACAGCGATGCTCTACAACGAGCCGGAATTCCTGCTTCGAACCGAGCTCCGGAGCCCTGCACGGTATCTGAGCATCCTTGAAGCGATCGCAACCGGCCACACAACGCCCAACGAGATTGCCGGTGCGACTGGAGTCGGATCAGGCCCGCTCTCAAAGTATCTCCAGACGCTCCGCCGGCTCCGATTGATCTCTCGAGAAACACCAGTCACAGCGTCAGCAAAGCAGTCCAAACGTTCCCGGTACATCGTCGCCGACGAGTTCCTCCGGTTCTGGTTTCGGTTCGTCGAGCCGAATCGTTCGAGTATCGAAGAAGCGCCGGAGATTGTGTATGAGGGAACCATCGAGCCGAGGCTGCCAGATTACGTCTCCTCGACGTTTGAGGACATCTGTGAGGAGGCCATCTGGGAAGCCATTCGACAGGGGGAAGTCGATCCGTATTCCGACCTTGGTCGGTGGTGGTACGGTGGACAGGAGATCGATATCGTCGGCCTTGCACCAAGTGACGACAGAATTCTGTTCGGGGAGTGCAAGTGGACGACTGAACCGGTGGGCTACGGGCTCGTCAATTCACTAACTGAGAAAGCTACCGACGTCCGGTGGGGACCCTCAGATCGGACAGAGCGATTCGCACTATTTTCCCGAAGTGGATTTGTCGATGGCCTTGCCGAGGACGTCGACGAGAACTGGTTGCTGTTCGGTCCGGACGAACTCGACCAGCTCATGTGAAGAAAATCGGGAAGCCCGGTCAGTCCTCCCCTTCCGGTGCCGCTTCTGCAGGAGCGTCTTCATCGAGCAACTCGCTTTCCTCGCCCTCGTACAGTTCCCGCAGGTCCTTCTTCGAGAACTTCCCAGTGGCGGTCTTCGGGATCTCGTCGATGAACTCGAAGCCGTCCGGGACCCACCATTTCGGGTACTCCTCGAGGAGCATCTCTCGGAGTTCCTCGCTCAACTGCTCGCGGTCGGTCCCCTCGGGCGCGACGACCATCGCCACGGGTCGTTCCTGCCAGCGCTCGTGTGGCACACCAATCACTGCCGCCTCGCTCACGTCGTCGTGGGCCATGATCGCGTTCTCGAGTTCCTGTGAGGAGATCCACTCCCCACCGGACTTGATCACGTCGTCGGCGCGGTCGACGATCTCGATGTAGCCGTCCGTGTCGACGGTGACGATGTCACCGGTCCGGAGCCACGACCCGTCAAAGTCTTCCTCGTTGGCCGCCGGCCGGTTGAAGTACTCCATCGTCACCCACGGCCCGCGGACGAGCAGCTCGCCGAAGTCCTCGCCGTTCCAGTCGATCTCGTCGCCGCCGTCGCCGACCACCTTGAACTCGAGGCCGGGGACGATCAGCCCCTGTTTCGACTTCACGTCGAACTGCTGCTCCTTCGGGGCGTCCTTGAGGTCGTGTTTTAGGTTCGCGACCGTCCCGACCGGGGACATCTCGGTCATCCCCCAGGCGTGGACGACCTCGACACCGAGTTCGTCGTACTGCTCGATGAGCGCCTTCGGCGCCGCTGCCCCACCGATGACGACTCGGTCGAGTGAGGAGAGGTCGACGTCGTTCTCCCCGACGTACTCGAGGAGGCCGAGCCAGACCGTCGGGACGCCCGCAGCGAGCGTCACACCCTCCTCTTCGATGAGTCGGGCGATGTCCGACGGGTCCGGCGACGGTCCGGGGAAGACCTGCTTGGCCCCGGCAGCAGCCGCCGTGAACGGCATCCCCCAGGCATTGACGTGGAACATCGGCACGACCGGCATCACCACGTCGGAGTTGTCGATGCCCAGCGCCTGTGGGACCATCGTCGCCATCGTGTGGGCGTGGAGCATCTTGTGGGTGTACTCGACACCCTTCGGCATGCCCGTCGTCCCCGAGGTGTAACACATCCCCGCGGGCTGTTCCTCGTCGAGCTCCGGGAACTCGTAGCTCGTCGATTGGTCGCCGATGAACGACTCGTAGTCGGTGATCGGTTCCAGTGGCAGGTCGGGCACCTCCGAGCCCATGATCACGAACTGCTCGACGCTCTCGAAGGCCTCGGGGTCGTACGCCGAGGCGAGCTTCTCGGCCAGCGACGGATCGACGAAGATCAGCTTGTCGTCGGCGTCGTCGACGATATGCTGGATATGTCCATCCGGCAACAACGGATTGATCGTGTGGAGTTGCGCCCCGAGGTTCGGGACAGAGAAGTACGTCTCGAAGTGCCGGTCGGTGTTCCAACACATCGTCCCGACACGGTCCCCCGTTTCGACGCCGGCTGCTTCGAGGGCGTTCGCCAACTGCCCGACACGGTCACCGTAGTCGGCGTAGGTGTACCGCTTCATCCCCTCGTGGGTCCGGGCGACGACTTCCCGCTCCGGGGTGATGTTTTGTGCGCGCCAGAGGAACGGCTTCAGGGTCTGTTGATAACCAGTCACACATAGAGTCGTGGTAACAACTGTAATAGTTTTTTGTTCGGTTTGTTTATACGTTAGATAGAGTAGCGGTAGCCGTGGCTCGCTCGATGCCTCCGAAAAACAGGGGCTGGCCTTTCACTTCGTCACAGTCGTCGAACGGGGCGGCGGGTCCGAACGCCGACGGCCGGGTTCGGAGCGCGTTGGAGAATCCGTGGGACCGGGCGCAGCGTTAGTCGTCTGCGATAGCGCTCTCCTCGGTGGCCGCACAACGGTTCGGACCCAGTTCGAGTTCGGTCTCTTCGTCCGTGTCTTCCGGTTCGTACTCGCCGGCGTTTGTCGCGATGACCCGCTCGTAGTTCGGCGGCTTCGACGGGAGGTTCTCGAACATGTGGTCGACGAACTCCTCTTCGGGCAGTCGGAGGATCTCGTTGTTCTCCCAGAGGTAGCCAACCGTCGAGAACATCGGCTGGCCCGGGGTCACGTCGACGTACTCGCCGTCGTCAGTGACGGAGAAGTGCCCCGGGAGGATCTTCACGTCGTTAGGCGCGGTCATGATCGCCTGGTGGAGCGTGTCGTACTGGATACGGGCGCCGTCGCGGGCGTCCGCGTCAGCGAACTGGAGTTCGGTCCGGCCGATGGACTCGACGAACAGTGTATCGCCCGTGAGCAGCGCCTCGTTGTCGACGAGGTACGAGGTCATCCCGGTCGTGTGGCCGGGCGTGTGGACCGCCTTGATCTCCACGTCGCCGAGTTCGACGGTATCGTTCGGCTCGATCGGGTCGAACTCGAACTGTGGGTCCCGGCTCTCAGCGGGCGCGCCGAGGTGGTACGGCACACCGAGACGGTCGGCCAATCGGCGACCACGCGAGATGTGGTCGGCGTGGATGTGCGTATCGAGGACCCTCGTGACCGCTAGTCCCCGCGATGTGGCGGCATCGAGGAACTCGTCGGTCGCCCGGGTCACGTCGATGAGCGCGGCTTCGCCAGCCCGCTTCGAGCCGACGAGGTAGCCGAGACAGCCCTTCGACCGACGCTGGAGCTGGACGACGACGAGGTCGTCGTTTTCGGTGGCGATGGGAACCTCGTCGTACACCATGCTCCAAGCCTCCATGCCGCCGTCGACGGTCTTGACGTCGTCCGCGTAGCCTTCAGCCTCCAGGTACGTGGCGAACTTGCCGGCGGAGCTCCCCGTGGCGCAGATCGTCACGACGGTGTCATCGTCGCCGATCACGTCTGGGTCGAACTCGCCGATCAGTTCGTCGTCGTTGCTGGAGTACTCGACGTTCCGGGCGTCGGCGATGTGCCAGTCCTCGAAACTGTCCGGCGATCGTGTGTCGAAGAGGACGAACTCCTCGTCGGCATCGATCAGGTCGCGCAGTCGTTCTGCAGTGATTGTCTCGACCATCTTCATGGTATTGCACGGTGAGTACACGTATAACCGTTCGAGCGGCGAGAATAATTTGTCGCAGACACGTCGGTGCGCGTCCGTTATCGAAAATATCTCCGGTATTTTGGACGGTCTAGAGTTCCTTTAGCTGAGTTAATAACTTCTTACGCGTGCACGATAGGCTGGTACCGCGGCAACAATGTGTTTATTACTCCCGTGGACCGATATTGGGAGAGAAATGCAATTCTTCGACGCCGAAGACACGCTGGAGGACCTGCCGCCCAGCGCCAAGTTCATCTTCAAGGAGCTAACCCGCGAGGGGTCGATGACGCTCAAGGGGATCACCGAGGCGACGCTGTTGGGCTCGCGGACGGCCCGATACGGGCTGGAGAAGCTACAGTCGGCGGGATTGGTCGAGAGCGCACCTGCGATCCACGACGGCCGACAGACCTGTTACAGTGTGCGGGCCCGACCGATGGGTGGCGATCGGACGGGCCATCCCGAACGGCTCCTCGTGAGCCCGGACGCCGCCCGGGAGATGCTCTCAGCGTTCGAGACCGACGATCCCGAGTTCCGGCTTATCGAGGTCTCGACGACGTACGACGAGGGACACGTCCCGGGCGCGGTGGAGCTTGACCCACAGCGGGACTTCAGCGACGCCGGCGGCCGAACCGTTCCTGGCAGGGAGCGCCTCGCCTCGATTCTCGGCGAACGGGGAGTCACAGCCGACAGCACGGTTGTTCTATACAGCGACGGCATGAACGAGTTCGCAGCCTTCGTCTACTGGGTGCTGAAACACTACCGGCACCGAGATGTCCGCTTGCTCGACGGCGGCAAGCAGTACTGGACGGAGAACGACTATCGGACGACTCAGCGCGAGCCGGACGTTACCCCCGTTCAGTACGACGCCCAGCCCCCGAACGATCAGATTCGGGCGTACCGTGACGACGTATACGACGCGCTCTCGACGGACGTTACGCTCGTCGACGTCCGGTCGCCCGAAGAGTACCGCGGGGAAACGACCGTTCCCGCCCGGGCGTCCGGCCACATTCCGCGGACGGTAAACGTCGAGTGGACGAGCGTCGCCCGGGAGAACGGCCGGTTCGAGTACTGGAACGGACTCGAGGAGACGTTCATCGACGCCGGCGTCGAGGAGGGCGACGAGATCATCCTCTACTGTAACGTCGGCGAGCGATCCGCGCTCGTCTGGTTCGTGCTCTCGGAGCTGTTGGGCTACCCCCACGTCCGGAACTACGACGGCTCGTGGAGCGAGTGGGGGAACCTCGTCGACGCTCCCGTCGAGTCGCCGGATCGGGATTGAACTACCCAGCTATCGGCTCGTGAGGGCCAGGTACGCGAAATTATTTCCTCAGCTCCTCAGATCGACGTTCGACCCCGCAACATTCCCCGTAGCGAAGGCGACAGATGCCGTTCCGCCGTATATCGTACAGTATGGACCACATAGTGGTACTCGGTGCAGGTGTCGGGGGCGCGATGAGCGCGAACATGCTCGATCGGCGCCTCGACGACGACACGCAGATCACAGTCGTCGACAAAGGCACAGAACACGCCTATCAGCCGTCGTACTACCTGTTGCCGTTCGGGTACATGGAACCGGAAGACCAGTTCCGCGATATCCGGGAGATAATGCGCCCGGGTGTCGAGTTCGTCGAGGACGAGGTTACCGGTGTCGACCCCGACGCGAAGACGGTCGACCTCTCGGAGGAGACCATCTCCTACGACTACCTGATCGCCGGCTTGGGCAATCGACTAGGCGGCGAGTCGATACCGGGGATGATGGAGGGGTGGGAAGAGACCGAGTCGGTCTTCCCGTTCTACTACTTCGAGGCGGCGATGGACATGCGGGAGGGGCTGAAATCGTTCGACGGCGGCACGTTCGTCGTCAGCGTCCCTGACACGCCGTTCAAATGCGGTGGTGCGCCGCTGAAGATGACGATGCTCGCCGAGGACTACTTCCGGCGACAGGGGATTCGCGACGACGTCGACGTGGTGATGACCAAGCCCGGCGACGCCGTCTTCGGGGTCTCCCCGTACCGCGAGAAGCTCGAAGAAATCTGGGCCGAGCGGGACATCGAGTTCCGCGGCAACTTCACCGTCGAGGAGATCGACTTCGAGGCCCAGGAGATACACTCCATCGAGGGTGAAACCCAAGAGTACGACTTCTACGCGCCCGTGCCGCCGCAGTTCGGCCAACCGGCGCTGACCGAGAACTCGCCGCTCACCGAGGGCGACGACGAACACGGTGGTGAGTACGTCACTGTCGACGAGAACACGATGCAACACACCGAGTACCCGGACGTCTTCGGTATCGGTGACGCCGGCGACACGCCGAACGCGAAGACGGCGGCTGCGGCACGGAAGCAGGCCCACGTCGTCGTCGACAACCTCGTCGCCCACATGAACGACGGTCGGATGACCGCCGAGTACCACGGCTACGCCGCCTGCCCCCTCCTGACGAAGAAGGGGAAGGCGATGATCGCCGAGTTCGACTACGAGAACAGCATCTCGGCGCCCGTCGAGAGCCGGGCAAACTGGATTCTGGACATCAACGTCCTGCCGAGCGTGTACTGGAACGCGTGGCTTCGAGGGTACGACCCCCTCCCCTAACAATGGCATCCAATGAAAACACCGCCGACACGACCGCCCCCATCGAGGGCGACCGCGAACTCGCACGCGTCGTCGAAGAGAACGACGCGGAACTCGCCGAGCTACTCCGGCTCCTGCTGACGGCCGAGGACCTCGCGGGAGACCTCACCCCCGAACTCCGGGAGGCCGTTCACGAGAACCGGGAGCCCCTCGGTGAACTCCGACTCGCCTTCGAGCGCGAGGAGACGCTGACGCTCCTCACGAAAGTCGGCACCGAGGCCGACACGCTTGTCGAGCTACTCGACATCCTCGCGGTGTCGAAAGAGCTCACGGACGACCTCGTGCCAGAGCTGCTGGTCGCGGTCCGGGAGAACCGGGAGACGGTCGAGCGGCTCCGCGGCTCGTTCGAAGACGAGCAGACGCTGATACTGCTCGAACGCCTCGGCGACAACGCCGAGACGCTGACGGAACTGCTCGACCTCCTCGATGCGACCCACGACCTGGCGACCGAACTCACGCCGGAGCTACAGGAGGTCGCACAGGACAACCGGGACCTCATCCGCGAGTTCCGGATGGCCGTCGCGGGCTTCAGCGACGTGCACGGCGAACAAGAGGTGGACATGTATCAGCTCGGCCGGAACGCTGGCAACATGATTACCACCATGGAGACACTCGGCGATCCGGTGGTCACCGACGCCGTCGACGCCACTGTCGAGGGGTTCACACGAGAAGACCCGAAGCCGGTCGGCTTCTTCGGGCTCGTCGGCGCACTCTTCGACGCTGACGTCCGACGGGCGCTCGGGCGGCTGGTCGCGGCACTGCGGGCGCTCGGGCAAGCCGACCTCGGTGACGACTGAGCCGCGGCCCCGGTCGCGGCAATTATTCTCCGTTCCCGAAAAATCCCGCCCGTGGTCCGAAAGAATAGCCCGTTGAATCCTCGTTTAACCGGCCTGTCCCCGAGTTACGGCTGTAATGAGTGAGCGACCTGCGGCAGCTGACGGCGTCACTGCACCGGGGATCGGTGACCAGTTCCCCGGACTCACGGTGGAGACGAGTCAGGGCGAGGTGTCCCTTCCCGATGACTACGAGGGGTCTTGGTTGGTGCTGTTCAGCCACCCCGGGGACTTCACGCCGGTGTGTACCTCGGAGTTCGTCGCCTTCGAACAGCGCCGCGGGGAGTTCGAGGAGCTGAACGCCGAACTGCTCGGCCTGTCGGTGGACCGCGTCCACTCCCACATCAAGTGGACCGAGTGGATCGGCGAGAACATCGGTGTGGACATCGAGTTCCCGATCATCGCCGACGATCAGGGCACGGTCGCCCAGTCGCTCGGGATGATCCACCCGGGCGCGGGCACCGCGACCGTCCGGAGCGTCTTCCTCGTCGACCCCACCGGAACAGTCAGACTCGTGTTGACGTACCCGATGGAAATCGGCCGGAACATCGATGAGATCCTCCGGTCGCTGCGCGCACTGCAGCGAAGCGACGAGGCGGAGGATATCGCCGTCCCCGCCGACTGGCCCGAAAACGAGACCTTCGGTGATCGCCTCCTCCTCTCGCCGCCCAGCACCGTCGACGAGGCCGAGGCCCGGACAGCAGAGGCCGAAGCGGCGGAGGACATGGAAGCGTATGACTGGTGGTTCGTGACACAGTCGGAGTAACGCGCTACTGAGGGAGGGTCGCCCGGACGACTACCAGCGGCATTCACACACAATATATGATCGACGCAGTCATCGCCAGCAGACTTCAGTTTGCGGTGACGACGATCGTCCACATCATCTTTCCAGTGATGAGCATGGGGCTTGCGCCCTTTCTGATATACTTCACGTGGAAAGAGATCCGGACGGACGAACAGGTGTACCAACAGCTACGCGAGTTCTGGACCAAGGTGTTTGCCATCAGCTTCGTCGTCGGGACCGTGACCGGGATCGTCCTCGAGTTCGAGTTCGGGACGAACTTCGCCGCCTTCTCGACTGCGGCCGGCGAGCTCTTCGGCGGCCCTCTTGCGATCGAAGGGATGATGGCCTTCATGCTGGAGGCAACGTTCCTCGGAATCTTCGTCTTTGGTCGCGATCGAGTCACCGATCGACTGTACATGCTCTCGAGCGTGTTCGTCGGCCTCGGGACGTGGTTGTCCGCGCTCTGGATACTGATCGCGAACTCTTGGATGCAGACGCCACGAGGGTTCGAGATGGCGATGCAGAACGGCCAGCCGGTCGTCTCGCTTGTCGACCCCATCGCGGCTTACGCGAACCCGCGGTTCCCGTGGATGTACGTCCACATGCAGAACGCGGCCGTGCTCTCCGTCGCACTGTTCATGGCGGGCGTCGCCGCCTACTTCGTCTGGATGAACCGCGACACGGCGTTCTGGCGCAAGACGATGAAGATCGCACTCGCCGTGCTCCTGATCTCCGCCCCGTTGCAAGCGATCCACGGCGACGCCTACGGCCGACACGTCGCCGAGACCCAACCGCAGAAGTTCGCAGCGATGGAGGCGCAATACGATACCGATTCATCAGTCGGTCTGAAACTGTTAGCGTTTCCGACAAGCTTCTCGGACATCACCGACCCGCGCGCGGAGAACCTCTTCGTGATCGAACTGCCCTTCGTCGCGTCGATCTTGGCGAGTGGGGGTGATCCGGGCGCCTCGATCACCGGCTTGAACGACATTCCCACGGAGGCCCCACCGGTCGCCATCGTTTTCTGGGCGTTCCGTGCGATGGTCGGGCTCGGGATGTGGTTCATCCTGCTCGCGTTCTGGGGCGGAATCCGGTGGTATCAGGGTCGACTCTTCGACGACGACCTGCTGGCAAAGGCGCTGGTCGGCTCGTCGCTCCTCGGTATCCTCACCGTCGAACTGGGCTGGATCGTCACAGAGGTCGGCCGGCAGCCGTGGGTGATCCAGGGGGTGATGAAGACGAGCGCCGGCGTCTCCCCCGGCCTCACCGGGGCTGAGGCACTCGCCACGCTTGTCGGCTTCGTCGGGGTGTACTCGGCCCTGCTCGTTCTCTACAGCTACGTCCTGACGCGGCTGATCCGCGAGGAAGCACCCACCCGCGCTGCGACGCCGACGGGCGACGGCAACCGGGGGGTGACCGTTCCGAACGATGATTGAGCCCACTGCCCTACCGCTGTCGACGCTCGCCGACGGCCCGCTGTTCGGCCTGCCGCTGACGCGGCTCTGGTTCGGACTGCTCTTCGTCGTCTTCGGGACGTTTCTCGCGCTCGATGGCTTTGACTTCGGAGTCGGCGCGCTGTTCGCTACGCGTGACGACGACGGCGAGCGCGAGCAGTTACTCTCGGCGATCGGGCCGTTCTGGGACGGGAACGAGGTGTGGCTCGTCGTCTTCGGCGGTCTCCTCTTCGCCGTGTTCCCGGTAGTCTACGGCGACTTGTTCAGCCGCCACTACCTCCTGATGTTCGCGATCCTCGGGTCGCTCATCCTGCGTGGCTTAGCTCCGGAGATGTACGAACAGCGCCACGACCGCCAGTGGCAGCGGTACTGGGGCCGGGCGTTCATCGTGGGCAGCCTCGCTGCCCCGTTCACTCTCGGCGTGTTCGTCGGCAACTGGCTGTTCGGAGTTCGAGGCGTCGCCTCCGCGGCGAGCCTGACGATCGGGCTGGCGGTCGTCGCCCTGACCGTCGTCGACGGCGCCGCGTTCCTCGGACTGAAGACCCGCGGGGACCTCCGGTTGGAGACGCGCCTGTTCGGCCACGTGGCACAGGTCGCCTACCTCGTTCTCGCAGTCGCGGCCCTCCTACTGGGCCGCTCGGCGTCCCACATCGACGTCACTGCGCCGACGACGCTCACGTTGCTCGGTGTGACAGTGGTGCTCGCAGCCGTCTACGTGACTGCCAGCCGCCGGGGGCGACATTACGTGGCGTTCGCCGCCGTCGCTGGCCAGGTGTACGGACTCGTGGCGTTGGTGGCCACGCTGCTCTACCCGCTGGTGGACCCCGCTGTGGGCCGAACCGCAGAGGCCGCCATCGTATCCCCACTCCCCCTCAATCTGACGACTATCGGGGCGGCGCTGCTGTTACCGCTGGTCGCAGTCTACTTCGTGGTTCTCTACTCGGCGTTCGATGGGCCGGTTGACGAGCCCGAGGCCTACTCCTGAGGCCACGCGGGCGGACCCTTTCTCAGGAACGGTTTGTCAGGAACGATTCGGAAAACGGAGCCGCGCGACACGGGAGCGGGCGACGTGTATCGAGAGGCTCGATCAGGCCCGGTGCCACTTCCGGTAGAACCCGACGGCGAACAGCGACAGGAGGGACCCGATGCTGACGTTGCGTGCGAGCTTCCCGACGTTCCCAGTCATCGAGAACTGCAACAGACCGACGCCGACGAGAAACGCGACGACGACGCCCGCGAGGACGAGGCTCCACGTCGCTGCGTCGGCTACCTCCGTATCGACCGTCACGGCGGCGTGGCGTTCGGCGAGAGGTCGATCCCCGCTAAGAGGAGCCCAGCCCCGACGAGCACGGTCAGTCCGAGGGCCGTCACGACATCCCCCATGCTGAACACCCAAGCCGCGGTCGCGGCGCTCGCGAGAGCCCACAGCATGCCGGCGATCAGCAGGGGCCTCCCAGATGGGTCGAGGTCGACGTTCGGAACCATGGCAGTTGTTCATAGGCAGCGAGCGTGCATATACCCGAACTTCCCCGAAATCGTGTCCGGCATCCGCCCGTCGAGCTGGAACGGCGGAAGTTCTGTCGGGGATACGCACTGCTCCGAACGGGAGGCGGCGACGATGGGCTCAACGCCATTGAACGCGTTCGTGTTCGGTCCGACCGGTCAGGGGAAGACTGTCGGTATCTCTCTCAAACCGGCCAACTGCAGGAGTACGCCGACAAGGAGGGCCTTGATCTCCATGTGGTCCACGTCCGCTGCAAGGGGATCGACAAGAGCTACCACGTGATGGCGCATCTGCTGAAAGAACTCCGCGAGAAACGCTTCGGACCTGGTGAAGAACTCCCGAGCGGCTACCGGAAAAAGAGGCTGCTGTCGATGATCATCGACGAACTGGAAGCGATCAGCGGGACAGTGATCGTGATCCTCGACGAGATCGACGCCATTGGCAGCGACGACTACATCCTCTACGAACTCCCGCGAGCCGAACCAGACGACGTCCGACTGTTGATCATCGGTATCACGAACGATCTCCAGTTCCGAGAGGGTCTCGACGCCGACGTCCGCTCCTCGCTTGGCGAGGACGAGATCGAGTTTGCACCCTACGACGCGAACCAACTCCGGGATATCCTCGCACGCCGTGCGGCTGGTGCCCTTCGGGACACAGAGGTCAGCGACGAAGACGAGCCGTTCGCCACACTCGACAGCGACATACTCACCGGCGACGTGATCCCGCTGACTAGCGCACTCGCTGCCCAAGGTTCCGGCGACGCCCGAGAGGCGATTAAACTGCTGTTCCGGGCGTGCCGCTTCGCCGATGACGCCGGCGAATCGTCCGTCACCGAACAGCATGTTCGCGGCGCCCACCAGTACCTCGAGCAGGCGGCCGTCGAGAGGGGTATCCAATCGCTCCCACTCCAGCGTGCGCTCGCGCTCTTGACCGTCACGCACGCGACGATCATCGGCAACGAGGTCTCAGAGACGAAAGACCTCCACAACCTCTACGAAGTTTTCTGTGACCACATCGACGCCACGGCGATCTCCGAGCGGCGGTTCCGTGACAAGCTTAACGACCTCGGCGACTCGGGAATCCTCTCAAAGGACACCCGTGGCCGGGGACAGGGACTCGGGAAAACGAACCGCTACGAGTTGGAAGTCAAGGCCGAAACCGTCCTCGACAACCTCACCGACGACAGCCAGATCGAGCACGTCGTTGACGAGATGCTCAGCCCACGTTTGGAGTAGGGAGAGGGGGGATGTCCATTGTAATCCGGCACCCGGGACGGGGGTACGTCCGAGGTAAACGGCTACTCGTCCCTCGGTCGCTTCCGCTGTTGGCGAAGCCATGCCGGAGCCGGTGAGGCCCGTGTGGCCGGACTACCGACTCGCCGTCCGTTCGCCCGTGTAGGCGTCGAACCAGTCGGTCACGACCCCTTTCAGCGCCCCCGTCGTGGTCCCGAGGTTCAGCATGTCGTAGCCGTTGGCCGCTTTCTCATTGACGTCGTCGATCCCGAACCCGAGGCCGGCGACGGGAACGCCGGCATCGACGGCCGCTGAACGAACCGTCTCGACGGCTTCCTGCACCTCCGAGTGATCGAGTTCCCCGGGATGACCCAACGAAACCGAGAGGTCGAGCGGGCCGACGAAGACGAACCCCAGTTCGGGGACCGCGAGGATTTCCTCGAGGTTCTCGAGGGATTCCTCGGTCTCGACGGTCACGCCGACGAGCGTCTCCTGATCCTCGGCCGTGGTGTAGTCGTCGACGAGCCCCCAACGGCTGGCCCGCGGTGAGGCGAGTCCGCGATCACC
Organism: Halolamina litorea; assembly: GCF_026616205.1. Classification (NCBI taxonomy): domain Archaea; kingdom Methanobacteriati; phylum Methanobacteriota; class Halobacteria; order Halobacteriales; family Haloferacaceae; genus Halolamina; species Halolamina litorea. The sequence goes on along the minus strand of NZ_JANHGR010000003.1, from coordinate 242,763 downwards.
GGGCTCGCCGTCGTAGTGGAACCGAGCGGACTTGACCGCCTCACGGACCTCCGTCGCCGTCTCCACGCGCGGGAGAAAGACGTTACGGAACCCGAGATCCAGCGCCTTCCGGACCAGTGTCGGCTCCGTGTCGGGGAGTCGAAGGAGCAGTTCGACCCCCGTCCGTTCGGCGGCGCGGAGGAGGTCCTCCATCAGGGTCGCGTCCCAGGGATCCGGGCCACCGTGTTCGAGGTCGATCCAGACGAAGTCGAGATCGAGTTCGCCGTAGAACTCCACGAGCGTCGGGCTGTACGTGTTGTCGAGCACGCCGAGCGCGACGCCGTCGCCCTCGAACGTGGCCGCGAGGCCGTTCGTCGGTGCTGTATGGTCCATCCACGAGTATTGCGGCCCAGACGGCAAACATCTGTTGCACAGGTTACAAAGTCCGATCAGTCGGGTTGCCACATCGATGACGGTCACGACCCACAGACCGACCGTTCTCCTCGGCGTTCCTCCCCAAGGCCTGTCCGTTGGTTCCAGCGCATTTTGACCGATGGCTCGGTGGTCGAGGTGGTCCCAGCCCATCGAACGGAGTTCACGGTGAGTGCCCTCGGAGCGGCACCGTTATCCGACTACGTCGGTTCGATCGAAACGGGTTCCGCCTAGATCACGGATCCCAAGCCCGCCTGCTCCTACAGGTGGGCGCTCTACCATCCAGAGAGCGCCCCGCTTCGCCAAAGTTCGGTACCCGACTCGATTCGGTCCTGCTGAAAGCCAGGAATAGCCAACAAGGTCTCCCGTATAGCGACGCCCCGCCCTCTCGCGCTCGTGGTTTAGTAGTTGGAAAACGTGTTTACTGACAGCAATGAACAACCAGCACGCGGATACGTTCACCTTCGACGGCGGAGAGGTCCAGCCGGGCGAGACCGAGCAGTTCCGGTTCCCGGTGAGTGAGACGTACCTCGCCGACCCCGTCAGGATCCCCGTGACGGTCATCAACGGCGCCGAGCCCGGTCCGACGGCGTTCCTCTCGGCGGCGGCTCACGGCGACGAACTCAACGGGATTGAGGTGGTTCGCGAGGTCGCACAGGAGTGGGACCACGGGAACGTGCGTGGGACCATCGTCTGTCTCCCCGTCCTCAACGTCCAAGGGTTCACGACACAGGAGCGGTACCTACCGATCTACGATCACGACCTCAATCGCTCGTTCCCGGGGAAGCGGGACGGCACGAGTTCAAGCCGGATCGCCCACGAGATCTACAGCAACTTCGTTGCGCCCTGCGATTTCGGCCTCGACTTCCACACGTCGACGCGGGGGCGGACCAACATGTTCCACGTCCGGGCGGACATGGGCGACGACGCTACCGCCCGGCTCGCCCGGGCGTTCGGCACGAGCCTCATCATGGCCGGGGAGGGCTCGCCGGGGATGCTCCGCCGGGAGGCGACCGAGGACGGCGTCCCGACGATCACCCTTGAGATGGGCGAGGCCCACCGGTTCGAACGCGACCTGATCGACCACGCCCTCGAAGGGGTCCGAAGTGTGTTCGCCGAGTACGGCATTTACCCACAAGAGACCGTCCGCTGGCCCGGCTGGCGGACCATCGTCGAGAACTGGGGCGAGAAAACGTGGCTCCGGGCCGACGCCGGCGGCATCGTCGAGATGCAGTTCGAGCGCGGCGACCTCGTCCACGAGGGCGAAACCATCTGCCGGATCACGAACCCGTTCAAGACCGACGAAACGGTCGTCGGGGCGCCGTTCACCGGGCTCCTCGTCGGGGTACTCGAGAACCCGGTCGTCCACCCGGGGAACCCCCTCTGTCACCTCATCAAGCTCGCGGACCAACAGGAGCGGATCATCGAGGAACTGACCGGGACCAAACACATTGGACCGTGAGGTTGCAGTTACGGCAGTGTCGAAGGCGGCCCGTGAAAGCCCTGAGCAGCGCCTGACGCGGTCACCGGAACCGCTCGGGTACCTGACTGAGTAGCTTGACGGCGCCGGTCATCAGGCGCGCCCAAACCGCATCGGGCAGCGGCCCGGAGTCGATACGGACGCCCCGTTGGACGGCCACCGTCTGTGGTTCGGTGTACTTCAACAGTCCGTCGTCCCCGTGTCGGCGACCGATCCCCGAGTCGTCGACGCCACCCATCGGCGCGTCCACCGACGCCCACGAGGCGGCGTAGCCTTCGTTGACGTTCACGGTGCCGCAGTCGATGCGTTCGGCCACGCGCTCGCCCCGGTCCCGGTCGCCGGCCCAGACCGACGCGTTCAGCCCGTACGGCGAGTCGTTCGCCCGTTCGATGGCCTCCTCGACGCTGTGAACGGGGAAGAGGCTCACCACCGGCCCGAACGTCTCCTCGTCGTAGAGGGTCATCTCGGGGGTGACGCCTTCGAGCACCGTCGGCTCGTAGAAGAACGGGCCGATGTCCGGGCGGGCGCGGCCGCCGGCGAGCACGTCCGCCCCCTTCTCGACGGCGTCGTCGACGTGGCGTTCGACCTTTTCGAGTTGGGCGGCGGACTGCAGCGACCCCACGTCCGCGCCGAACTCGAACCCGCTGCCGAGGTCGAGGTCTTCGGTGGCGGCGACGAAGGCGTCGCGGAACGGTTCGTACACCGACTCGTGGACGTAGAGCCGCTCGGTGCTGATACAGAGCTGCCCGGCGTTCGGGAAGGAGGCCCGGATCGCCCCGTTGGCAGCCGTTTCCGGGTCGGCGTCGTCGAGGACGAGCAGCGGGTTCTTCCCGCCGAGTTCGAGCGAGCAGTCGATCAGCGCCCGCCCCGCCCGTTCGGCGACGCTGCGGCCGGCTTCGGTCGACCCGGTGAAACAGACGTAGTCCACCCGATCCACGAGGCCTGCCCCGACGCGCTCGCCGGTGCCGGAAACGACCTGAAACAGCTCCGGCGGGAGGCCGGCGTCAACGAGGAGGCGACGGGCCAGCAGCGCCGAGTGGGTGGTCTCCTCGGCCGGTTTGAGGACGACGGCGTTGCCCGCAAGTAGCGCCGGGAGGGCGTCGGAGACGGCGAGCGTGACGGGGTAGTTCCACGGCGCGATGATGCCGACGACACCTTTCGGCTGGCGGTGGACCGTCGTCTTCGTCAGTCCCGGGAGCGCGCCGCGACGGCGCTCGCTCGTCAGGAGGTCGGGGCCGGCATCGGCGTAGTGAGTGGCCGTCTGTGCCACGTCGAGCACCTCTTCGAAGGCGTCCCGACGGGTCTTCCCGGTCTCAAGTTGGGCCATATCGAGCAGTTCGGCCTGGTCGTCGAGAACGCGCTCGGCGTAGCGCTCCAGCACGGCCGCTCGCTCTTCCACCGGTCGATTGGCCCACGCCGTGCGTGCGGCGCGGGCGCGTTCGACGGCAGCGTCCACGTCCGCCTCGGTGCCCGCGGGAATCGACGCCAGCACGTCGCCGCTGAACGGCTCGATCACGTCCAGTTGCTCACGCTCGCCGGTCACGACGAGGTCCTCCCGGAGGGATGCGAGTCGGTTCGCGCCGACTCGGTGCTCGTACATGTCCGCCAGTACGAAAGTGCGGGGGATAAGCCCGCTGTTGCCTCGGGCGGGATAGGGGGGCGTCTGCGTACATCATTTTTGCCGTCGTGGCCCGTTTGTGGGGGGAATCGACCGGGAGGGGAAATCGATCCGGCCCGGTCTGGACCTGGACGTGTTGTTCTACGGCACCGAACTGCTTGTCGACCGGACGGTGCTGGCCGTCGGCGGCGACGGCACCATCGTCGAAGGCCGTCCGGGAGCGTAGCGGCGGGCTGGTCGGTTGGCAAACGAGAGGGACTTGGGACTGTTCGCGGCCAGCGTAGCGGTTAATGGACACACAGTTGAAACAGCTCTACACGGATGCCCCCAGACACAGAGACGCTGTTAGTTCCCGTCGCGAACCGTGAGACGGTCGATCGGCTGTTGGACACCGCAATCGACATCGCGTGCGGTCGATCGATGCGCGTCGTCGTGATCCACGTCATCGAGGTTCCCCCACAGGTGCCGATCTCCGAGGGAAGGAGGCTCGTCAAGGACGACGGCGAAGAACGGACGCTGATCGACCGGGCGACCGAACAGCTCGAAGCTGCCGATGTACCGGTGGAGTCACGGCTGCGCTACGCGCGGGACGTAGCGACCGGGATCGTCGGCGCCGTCGACGACAACGATGCCGATACACTCCTGATGGGCTGGCGTGGCCGCCCGCGCCGCCGTGGCATCGTACTGGGTCGCTTCCTCGATCGGGTGCTTGGCGAAGCGCAGTGTGACGTCCTTGTCGAGCGCATCCGCGGCGAGACGAGCGGGGTCGACTCGATACTGGTTCCCGTTGCCGGCGGGCCACACGGGGAGCTCGCCGTCGAGCTTGCGGGCACGATCGGCGAGCAACAAGATGCCGTTGTCAATCTGCTTCACGTACTCCCCCCGACGGCGACCGATGAACGTCGACAGGAGGCACAGACCGTGCTTGACGAGGCCGCGGCGTTACTCGAGGGGAGTACCGTCGAGGTCGCGACGACGATACGGGAGAGCGACCACGTCGCGGGGGCGATCACGGACGAAACCGTCAGCCACGACCTCACGATCCTCGGCGCGACAGGGGATTCGTTCCTGCGGCGGAAACTGATCGGCTCCGTCGCCGGGGGCGTCGGGAGAGCGGCTGCGAGCTCGGTTATCCTCGCTCGCCGACAGTCCGGTGAGGAGGAAGGCAGAGTGGGTCGGTAGGGGCGGAGCGTCTCCCAACAGGGTCACCAGCCACGCTCCGGGGGCCACACGGACCGAACCATCACCACGACGCCGAGTTCTCGAACCGGATCGGCAACGACTCGACGCCGTAGATGAACGAACTCCGGACCGGGGTGAGGTCGGCGTCGGCAACCTCGACCGCGGAGATTCGGTCGGTCAGTTCGTCGAGCACGACGTTCGCCTCTAGGCGGGCCAACGGCGCGCCCAGACAGTAGTGACGCCCGTGGCCGAACCCGAGGTGGGAGTTCGGGGATCGGCCGGGGACGAACGAGTCGGCGTTCGCGAACTGTCGCTCGTCACGGTTGGCGGAGCCGAGCCAGACGACGACACCGTCGCCGGCTTCGAGCGTCTCGCCGCCGATTTCGACGTCTTCCAGCGGCACGCGGGTCATCGCCTGCACCGGGGCTCGGTACCGGAGGACTTCCTCGATGGCGGAGGTGAGCTCCCGTGCTCCGTCGGCAAGGCTGTCGAACAGGTCCCCATCGTGGGCGTCGAAGCAGCGGACGGCGTTCGTGATGAGATGTGTCGTCGTGATGTTCCCCGCGATCAGCAGCAGCATACACATCCCCAACGCCTCGCGGTGGGAGAGCTTCCCACCCTCTCCCTCGGCGGTGGCGATCGTGGTGAGGAGGTCGTCCTTGGGGTTCTGCCGTCGGTCTTCCAGTTGCTGGAGGAAGTACATCGCCATCTCCTGACCCGCTTGACGCTGCTCCTCGACGAACGACTCCGGGTCGACGCCGCTGTCGGCGCCCCGAACGATGGTGTCGGACCAGCGCTTGAACCGGTCGCGGTCCTCTCTCGGGATCCCGAGGAGGTCGGCGATGACGATAACCGGGAGCGGGTAGGCGATGGCGTCCACGAGGTCGAGTTCGCCGTCGGCGCCGGCGAGCGCCTCGTCGAGCAGCTCACTGGTTAGCGTCCGGATCCGTGGCTCCAGTTCCCGGATCGCCCGCGGCTCGAACGCATCGTCGACGACGCTCCGAAGCTCGTCGTGCCGGGGCGGATCCTGCAGCAACATCGTGTCCAGCAGGAACCCCTCGTCCTCGGGTGGCTCCTCGAAGCCGTCGATGTTCCGCGGGCTCGTCGAGAAGCGGCCGTCGTCGTTGGCGAGGATCTCCTTGACGTGGTCGTACCGGAAGACGTCCCACGTGCGACGGTCCGGATCGTAGCGAACCGGCGCCCGCTCGCGCATCTCGGCGTACCACTCGAAGGGCTCGAGCCACGCCGCTCGGTCCTGCAGTTCCGCCGGGAAGGTCTGGAGCCCACCGATGTCGGCTGCACTCATGGGGAACAGCTTCGACGGGGCCGGGGAAAATTACGCGGCGCCTACGCACCCGATCGACACGAACCCGACTCGGAACGTGATCGGTTCCCCGACACCCATCTCCGGCGCCGTGTCCGGCGAAAAGCCCGCACGGCTTGCCGGCAGCCGTAGGGTTGGGAACCGGGGCCGCCTCGATCCGAGTAATGGCCAACAGCGTCCGTGACGCGTCGAGTGAAACTGCGACCGTCGTGGGGCTCATCAGCGGCTCACAGTACGTCAATCACGCCTACCTGGTGCTGTTCCCGCCGATACTGGCTACACTGTCGAGTGAGTTCGAGGTGTCGTTGACGATGCTCGGTATCGCCATCGGCGTCCAAGGCGCCTCGAACACGGTGTTCCAACTCCCGTTCGGCTGGCTCGCCGACGCCCGGGACCGGACCATCGCGTTCGCACTCTCCTCAGTCGCAGGCGCGCTCGGAGTGTTGGTTGTCGCCGTCGCCCCCGACTTCCCGGCACTCGTGCTCGGGCAGGTGCTGATCGGCGTCGGCGTCGGCGGCCACCACCCGGCCCACTACCCGCTGCTCTCGGACGCGACGCCCGACGGGCTCCGCGGGCGGGCGTTCTCGGTCTACGGTGTCGGCGGGGCGCTCGGCTTCGCCACCCCACCGGTGCTGTTCAGCCTGTTTACCAACGTCGGGCTGACGTGGCGCCACGCCGTCGGCGTCGTCGGCGGGGTCGGCCTCCTTTACGCGCTGGTGGCGACAGCGATTCTCCGGTTCGTAGTCGGCGACGACGTGACAGGGCCAAACGTCGGGACCGCAGCGGCAGACGACGACGCCGCGGACGAGTCGCTGTCGACCCGCGCTGTCGCCGCGCTCCGGGCGCTGGCGAACTCGCCGGGGATCATGGGGCTCACGCTCTTGGCGCTCCTGACCTCGACGGCGTCGTGGGGGGTGAACACCTACGCCGTCGTCTTCCTCGACCGAGTATACGGCGTCACCCCGGAGACGGCGAACCTCGCACTCACGGGGATGTTCGTCGTCGGCGCCGTCGCCATCGTCCTCGGCGGGGACCTGACCGACAGGATCGCCCCTGGCCCGGTGATGGTCGCGAGCTTCGCGGCGGTCACGGGCTTCGTTGCGCTACTGGCGTCCGGCCTCATCCCGGGGATCGTCGCCGTGGCCGCGCTGCTCGGCGTCGGTGCGGCCCGCAGTCTCGCCGGTCCGGCCCGTGACGGCCTGACCGACGACCTCTCTGCCGACGACACGGTCGGGACGAACTTCGCGGTGGTCAGCGTCGGGGTGATGCTCGGCGGCGCGATCGCCCCGCCGGCGTTCGGCTACATCGTGGACGCCAGCGGCCCGACCGCGGCGTTCGGCGGGATCGCCGTCGTCGCGCTCGCTGGCGCACTCGTGACAGTCTGGTTGGCGACGGTCGTCGCGGAGTGATCTCGCCTGGGTCCGTCCACGACCGGGCGGTCTCTCAGCGAGGCACGGGTTCGGAGTACAGAGGGGGCCGCCACAGAGGTACACCGAAAGCGGTCAATTACTGAGCGGGAACGTGACGGTACACACCGTCCCGCCGTTCTCGACAGCGTCGATAGCGAGCGTCCCGTCATGGGCCTCGATCAACCACTTTGCGAGCCAGATACCGGTACCCGACGAGTGGACAAGTGGCGTTTCGGCCTCGCCTCGCAGGACACGAAGTTCGGGGCGGGGAATCCCCGGCCCATGGTCTCGGATACGGATCACGACCGACTCCTCGGTCGAGTGTTCGGTGCTGACGACGACTGGACTGTCGGCGTCGCCGTGTTCGACTGCGTTTTCGAGGAGTTCGACGAGGCCGAGAACGACGCCGTCAGTCGCGTCGATCAGAGTGGACCGAGGCGCATCGGCGTTGATCTCGAGGGTGTACGACGCCACGCGGTTCGAGAGTTCACGCTCACAGTCCGCCAAGAGATCGGCCACGGTTCGGGGGGCGGTCTCGGTGAGTTTGACGAGGGACGCCGACCGACGGGTCTTCTCGGCAGTCTCCAGCAGCCCCTCCATCCGATCGACGATCTTTGCGGTCGCATCCGAGACTGACACCTCCCCACGCTCGAGCAACCCAGCCTGCCCGAGCACGACGTTCGCATGCGTCCGGAGGTCGTGTCGGAGGATTCGGTTCATGACTGACAGCTGTTCCCGCTGTCGCTGGAGTTCGTGTTCGCGTGCTCGCTCCTCCGTGATGTCCTGTACCGTCGCGATGACGTGTTCGACGTCGCCGGTGGCGTCGATGAGCGGGGCCGCGTTGACGCGAAGCCAGATACGAGTGCCGTCAGCTTGGCGAATCGCGTGCTCGGCCCCGATGATCGGCTCCCCGGTCCGGAACACGCGTGCGACGGGCAACTGCGCCGTCGGGATGGCGTCGCCGGCGGCGTCCGTGATCTCCCACTCCTCGGCGGCGAACGATCTGGAAGCGATCTCGGACTCAGCCCAGCCGAGGACGTCACTGACTGGGTCATTGACTCGGACCAGTTCGCCCTCGGCGCCAACGACGACGATGCCGACGGGGCTCGTATCGAAGAGTCGCTCCTGGAACTGACGTTCCTGTTCGAGTTCGTCCCTCGTTCGCTGCCGGGCCATGACGGTCCCGATATCCATCGCGATCGTGGTGATCGAGTCGATGAACCGGGAATCGGTGTCCCGCGAGTGGCCCAGGAAGAACGCCAACACCGCGACCACCTCCCCGTCAACGGCGATCGGGACGGCGAAGGCCGTCCGGAGGTCGGTCGATGAAACCGCTTCGCGCCGGGCGAACGTCGAGTCGGGAACGTCGGCAAGGTCCTTGATCCACTCAGGCTCGTTGCGCTCCCAGACACGCCCGGGAAGCCCTTCGCCTCGTTCGAACCGGGTCTCCGCGGTCACGTCGCGGAAGGTGGCGTCGACCGACCCGCTGTAGTACGTCGCTTCCGGGCTCAGAGATCCGTCGTTGGGTACCCACGCTTCCCCGTAGACGATCTCGCTCTCGGCACAAACGACTTTGAGTACGTCTTCGAGAGCGTCGTCGAACGATGTCGCCTCGGCCGCGATCCGCGTCACCGTCGCGAGCAGTTCCCGCTCCTGCTGAGCCCGACGTTGCTCGGTGATGTCGTGGTAGTAGATCGAGAGCCCGGTGTCGGACGGGTACGCACGGACACCGGTCCACATGTCGACCGGCTCGAAGTACGCCTCGAAGGAGACCTGTTGCTGTGTCTCCATCGCCTGCCGGTAGTACCGTTCGTAGTCGGTACCGATCGCTTCCGGGAACGCCTCCCAGAACACCGACCCGAGGAGGTCGTCCTTGACGGAGTCGGTCAGTTCGAGGGCGCGGTCGTTGACGTAGGTGATGCGCCAGTCGGTGTCGAGGGCGAACATCGCATCGTTGATCCGGTCGAGGACCTCGTCGAGCTCGGAGCGTAACTGTTCTCGCTCGGTGATCTCGATCGCCTCGGCCAACACCGAGACGACCTCGCCGTCGTCGTCGGTGACAGGGCGAACCACGCAGTCGAACGTGCCGACCGCACCGTCGCTTCGACGGTGTTCGGCCTCGAACCGGGTCGACTCTCCCCGTCGCGCGCGTTCGATCGCGCCCTCGACGACGGATTGGGGCGTCGACGACTCCGTCCACCACGGGAGTTCCCAGAACGGCTCACCCTCGACCGCCCCCTGTGTAGTGTCAATGTACTCTAAGGCGGTCCGGTTGGCCGTGAGGAGGTGGCCGTCCCTGTCGAGGACGCCGATGAACGTCAACGGGTCCTGAAAGATCGCGTTCATCTGGCGTTCGGTTGCCCGGAGTTCCGCCTCCCGAGTGAGGCGCTCACCGATGTCGCGCCCGACCCCACAGACGTAGCCCTGTTCCCACGCTTCCCGATCCAACCGAGTGGCAGTGAACTCGTGGGGGAGCCGCTCGCCACGTTTGGTGGCGAGATGCGCCTCAACGATCACCCGTTCACCCGAGAGTGCTCGTGAGAAGGCTGCCGAGATGGTGTCGCGGTCTTCGCCGTCAAAGAAGTCCGTCGGTTCCATCCCGGCGAGTTCGGGATCAGTGTAGCCAGTGACCTCCGAGAGGGCTTCGTTCCACCACCGAAGCCGACCGTCGGCGTCGAAGAGATAGATCACGTCGTCGATCTCGTTCAGCCCGGCGAGCCCGACGGTGTGAGGGAGTTCGGTCCCGCCAGCGGGCTCCCGGCGGGTCAGGAGCCCAGCGAAACGCTCTGTGTACAACGGGAGCCACTGATCGTCGAGCGTGTGGATGTACTCCGTTGCACCGGCCTCAAGCGCCGTTGACGGCGAGAGCAACTGGTCCGTATCGACGACGACGCAGTCCACCCCCACGTCCCGGGCAACGTCGACCGTTTCCCGCCAGCGGCCGTCCCGAGCCTCGACGGGCACGAACAGCAGGTCGGGGGGACAGCTGTACAGTAGTTCTGCGGCGGCAGATGCTGACTCGGCAGCCCGAGCAGTGATCCGTGAGTGAGTTCCCTCAAGTCGTGTGAGGAGGGGTTCGATCTCGCTGGCGGGGGTTGCGGCGAGAATCATCGCCGGGTCTGTAGGCAGGGACATGTAAGTGGAGGGCGAAGTCGTTTCTGCTAACTCTCTTCTCCCTGAATTCCCCACGGTAATGAAGGTGTACCATACGATCATGCATCGAAGGGGGACGAGAGTCGGACGTGGAGAGGGGTCACAACAGGGGCCCCGTTCCACTACAGCCCCCGGACGAGCTGGACGACGCCCGCGGTTTCTAGCCCCATCCAGACCAGGAACGCGCCGTACAGGACGAGGAAGGCGTACGCCTCGGGGTTCGAAATCTCGAGGCCGGTCCGTGCGAAGACCATGAACACGAACGTCGCCACCCCGAGGAACGCCATCAGGGGGACGGCGACGAGGAAGTTCACAGTCGTCGCGCCGGCGATGAGCACCCCAATGGGGATCGCGACGAGGAGATTGAACGTGTTGCTCCCGAGGACGTTCGTGAGGCTGGTGACGCTCTCGTTTCGCCGTGCCGCCCGGACGCTGACGAACGTGTCGGGGAGGCTCGTCGCGACGGCGATAACCGTGACCCCCCAGAGGAACGTCGGTGTGTCGAAGAACGCGCCGAAGTCGAGCACCCCACGCACGATCCCCTCGACGCCGACGGCGATCACCGCGAGGGAGAGGAGGAGCCGGCCCCACTCGCGTGCCGGCGCGATGTCGACGACCTCGAGATCGGTGTGCTCCTGGACGTCTTGGTAGTGGAGGAAGACGTATACGGCGTACGTCAGCAACGGGAACACGGCAAGCGCCGGCGTCAGCACCGCCGCTTGGTTCGTGCCGCCGGGAACGTAGGTCGCGCCCAGAGCGAACGTCACGAACAACACGAGGATGCTGATGATGTAGAACTGTGCGTCCTTGTGGACGAGGTCGCGAGTCGAGTCGAGGCCGTCGCTGAAGAGCGTCGAGAGCGCCGGGATCACGAGGAGGTTGAAGATGGCGCTCCCGACGATGGCGCCGACGCCAAGCGAGAACTCCCCGTGGAGGGTCGTGCTGATCACGACCGAACTGAGCTCCGGAAAGCTCGACCCGACGGCGACGACGACGGCCCCGTGGACGGCGACCGGGAGCCCGTAGTGTTTGCTGAGCCGCTCGGCCGACGCCTCGAGCGCTTCGCTCCCCTTCCAGATCACGCCCGTTGAGACGACGACAAACAGAGTGGCGACGAGGAGCGTGTTCACGGCCCGCCCCTACGCAAGACGCGTCCCGCGTGTCCGGCAGATCGGCGCTGAGTCATTGTTCTACCCCCCTATTCCCGGGACCGGAGGATAAACCGCACATTGTCCTCGAAACGGACGGTATCGGGGGTTTAGAGTCCTTCTCCCGTCGAAATACTCCGAATAGCGCTCGACGAAGGATACGGCGCCGAGGAGGCTTACAGGGCCGTTTTTCGGGCGGTTCGGGCGTTAGCGAGCCCCCCCTCCCCTCAGGAGACGTCCCGGACCTCGGCGCTCGGGACCGCTCGCTTGACGCTCTCGATGCCGCGTTGGGCGCCCTGTTTCGAGACGTACCCCTCACCGCTGGCGGCGATTATCTCCTCGTTCGTCGCGACCAGTCGCCACCGCCACTCGCCGGCGCTGTCCGTGTAGAGTTCGAAGCGTGGCTTACTCGGCACAACCGGCGTAGATTCGGCGGCACCATACGGATTCTGGTCGTCGATACCCGGACCCGGCGTTCGCGGCGGCCGTCGTGGCGCCCCTGATTCGGGCCCGAGGCGTGGGAATCCGACCCATACGTTCATTACCACAGTAGAACATGCATTTAGGATGGCACGAGACAGCGAGACGTATCGACGGCTCCGCCAGTTCAACGCCGTGATGGCCGTCCTCCACTTCGTCCAGGGGGCGCTGATGGTCTACCTGAGCACCACGCTCAAGTGGACCATCACCGTCACCAGCCTCGAGTTCGACCCCACGAGCCAGCGGCTCACACCGGCGCTCGAACCGTGGACGACCATCCAACTGTCGTACCTCGTCGCCGCGTTCCTACTGCTCTCGGCGCTCGCTCACCTGCTCATCGCGACTGTCCTCTACGACTCCTACGTGAGCTACCTCGAACGCGGCATGAACCCGTACCGCTGGTACGAGTACTCCGTCAGCGCCTCCGTCATGATCGTCGTCATCGCGATGCTCGCCGGCGTCTGGGACCTCGGCACACTCGTCTCGCTATTCTCGCTCGTCGCCGTGATGAACCTCATGGGGCTGATGATGGAACTCCACAACCAGACCACCGAGACGACCGACTGGACAGCCTACATCATCGGGACCTTCGCCGGCCTCGTCCCCTGGGTCGTCATCGCCATCACCATCGTGGCCACCATCCTCGGCAGCGACGGCGGTGGTCCACCGGACTTCGTGATCGTGATCTACGTCAGCCTCTTCGTGTTCTTCAACCTGTTCGCGATCAACATGGTGCTCCAGTACCGCGAGACCTGGAAGTGGGAGGACTACCTCTTCGGCGAGCGGACGTACATCGTCCTCAGCCTCGTCGCGAAGTCACTGCTGGCGTGGCAGGTGTTCTTCGGCGCCCTCAACGCCCCGGTGTGAACCGCCTCGGGGTCAAGCCCCGAAGGGGTCGCCTTGGCGATCTGTAGACCCGGAGAATCGAAGAGCACCTACTGTCGGGTCTCTGACCGACCGTCGAACAGTGAAGTGAAGCGTGTCAGCAGTGCGAGTGCGATAGCGATGCCGAGCATCGGATATTCGACGTTGACGACCGCCCACTTCAACGCTTCAGAGCGGTTCATCAGGGTGATCAGGACGGTCGCGTAGTCGTCGGGGTTCGTGTAGATGAGGATGACCCAGAAGTTCTCCAGAGAATCGAGAAGTCGAGAGAGGACCGTCAACCACATCCCGATCTTCGGGGCCAGGGCGAGCCGGTCGTGGCCCGCTAGCGTCTTCAGGGAAAGCGAATGGAGTGAGAAAAACAGGAAGAACCCCGCGACGATAAAGACGTAATCGAGGACCGAGAGCAGGATCACGGACTCCATGACCGGTTCGAACGCTCGCAGTATCGTGTCTACTTCCGTCCGAGTCGTCGCAGCCTGCAGGTCTGCCGTGGAGTAGCCAGACGTCTCGATCCGGCGAGTCACCGGGGCGAACCCCAGCGCGATCACCCCCACGAAGGTGAAAAACGATACAGCGGCGACAGCGCTGTGGGTTTTCGTGGAGAGTGTATTCGCGTATCGTTCGACGGGCCGAAAGAGTGCACCCAGCCGTTGCATACAGGGATCAACGTTCGCTCACGTTTCTGTTAACCGGTAATCGCGTTCGCGCTCTCGCTTCTCAGTGAACCGCCTTCGGGGGCAAGTCCCGAGGCACTCGGCCTGCCCCGCCTGTAGAACTCAAGTACGCGAAACACTCTCGGTGTCCAACACGGTCCCCACGAATCCATACAGGCTTTGGGCACGAGCGGCATGCAGGATACCCGACTCTACCCGAGGTCGAACCGCTGTCCCGGCTCGACGACGCCGGCCCCCGCCTCGCGGAGGGTCGCTGATTCCGGCGAATCGGCGTCGAGCACCGGGTTCGTGTGGTTGAGGTGGGTGAAGTAGACGTCCGTCTCCGAGAGCGGCAGCGCCGCGAGTGACTCCTCGATCGGCGGATGTGGGACGTCCGCCTGCCCGCTGACCTCGTCGGTCCCCCAGAACGTGCCGTCGAGGACGGCGATGTCGGCTGCCTCGATGCGAGCGAGCGTTCGGTCGTCCCAGTCGTCGATGTCGGGGACGTAGACGAGCGACCGGGAGCCACGGAACTCGAGGCCGAGCGTTCCGGTCCCGAACTCGTCCCGGTGGGGGACGGGGAACGGCCGCACCTCGCCCTTGGGGAGGTCGATCGTGCCGTCGGCGCCGACGGGGGTGAGGTCGACGTTCCCGTTCGAGACGAGCTTGGTGAACGGCTGATTGGTCCGGACGAACTCGGCGAGCCCCTCGGTGCAGTAGACCGGAAGCGCGTCGGCGTCAAGGACCTCCCGCCCGAACTGCAGGATCCCGGGGAAGTGCCCGAGATGAGCGTGTGTGAACACGACGCCATCGACGTCGCCGACGACTTGATGACGAACGTCCATCGAGGCGTCGACCAACAGCGACTGTCCCGCATCGACGCGGAGCGAGGCCGGGTAGCGTACGGCAGTCCGGTCGCTTCGAGCGTCAGTACAGCGCGAACAGCTACAGCCGAGGTGGGGCACGCCCCCGTCCTGTGCCGTCCCTCGAACGTGGATCTCCATCGTCCGTATGCGTCCCGGCGGGCCGGTATAGTTCCACGCGATCAGCTTGGTGAAACCCGAAGCGTGTGCGTCGGGACCGAGGAACGGGACTCGAGCGCTAATGCCTCCTACCGTTGGATCCCCGTCTCCGTCGCGTTCCCGGCCACTGCAGTTGTGTCGAGAGTCGGCGGGCAGCGTGCTGCATAGAGAGAACAGTCAGCACAACACGGGTGTTTTCGTCCGCCTCGTTTCGTACTCAACTTCGTACCGTTGTTCGCCGGTTTCTGAATCCGTGAGTCGTTCCCCGATTCAGCAACCGAAGGGGGAGTTCGAAATACGACGACAAGGGTCCGAGAGGGGTTCGCCGTTTCGAGAGGGCTCTTGATCAGTTCTCGTCCCGTTCGGCACTTCGAGCCGAGTTCTCGCTCCCCTCACCGAGACGACGCAGAAGCGATGCCGCTCCGCCCGCACCGAGAAGTGTGGAGACGACGCCAAAACCCGGCCCCTCGGTCGTGGTCGTGGGCATCGGCGTCTCTGTCGGCGTCTCCGTCGGGGTCGGGGTCGGGGTCGGCTCTCTGACGAGGAATGACTCGCGTGCTCGACCCCAGTTGTCGTGTTCGTTCTGCACCCACAGTTCGACGGTCCACTCGCCGGGCGTCGGCGGCTGGAACGACACCGGATCTTCTGCGTCCCGCTCAGGGTCGCTCAGGCGAGCGCGTTCCTCGCTGGGGGTCGTCACGAACCAGTCTGTCGCCTGGAGGTCTACCGTCTCTGGGACGACCGGACTGAGTTCGACGGCGGAACCGACGAGAGTGGGCGACTCCGGCATGTCGATATCGGCGGTCGGCGCCGATGTCGTGTCGCGCTGTGACCCCGGCTCGAGCCGGTGGAGCCGGTTGTTCGCCTCTAACACCCAGATGGCGCCGTCGACCACGACGATTTCGCCGATCGGTCCGTAGCGGTCGGTCAAATAGCTGTACCGCTGTCTCCCGTTCTCGGTCCGGAGTGCGACCACTCCGGGGTTGAGTTGCTCGCTGTGCCCGATGAACACCAACCCGTCGGCGACGGTTGGTGGGGTACCTGGCGTTCCGGGTAGTTTCGTCTTCCACCGCAGATCACCCGTCTTCGAGAGACAGATCACGGTACTATCGGAGTTGACGATGTAGACGGAGTCGTTGGTGACGGCAGGCCTATGTTGTGCCTCTTTGCTCTCCGTCTGGTACCGCCAGTCGATCTGCCCGTTCGACTTGTCGAGTGCAACGACATCCGTGTTCTCATCTCCGTACCCTTGGCCGTACCGTTGCCGCGTCGCGTACACCCTCTTGTCGTCGGCAGCTGGAGAGCCTATGATCGGTCCCCTGATCTTCGTCGTCCACCGCTGACTGCCGTCGTGTGTGTACGCCGCGATCGTCTGCCAGTTCGCGGCGATGTACACACCAGTGTCGTCGACGACCGGACTGGTCCGAAGCATCCGGTCCGGCAGTTCCGATTGCGGAACCTCCCACTCGATGGTGCCGTCTGTCGGATCGACAGCTAATAGGGCTCGATCAGTACCGGTGTACTGGACCGCGCGACTGGCTACGTACACCGTGTCGTCATACCACTCCGGTGGCATCCACACGGCACCGGGGACGCGTTGTCGCCACCGTTCCGTGCCGGAAGTGGTGTCGATACCGAACAAGATTCCCTTCTCGCTCTCGCCATCGATCCCGCCGACGACTGCCGTGTCGCCTCGAACGGTGATCCCACCTCGGAACCACGCGGCCGCCTCTTTCGGCCCGAACTGCCAGGCTGTCTCTCCGGTCGCCCGGTTGACGGCGACGACGCCACCCTCGACGGCGTCGTGGTCGAACCCACCGGTGTAGTACACGTGCGACTCGTCGGCTGCGATTGTGCTGTACCGATAGGCCCAGTACCACCAGTCGTCGATCTCATCGCCGAGACGCTGAGTCGCGTCCGCGACGGGTTCGAGGGAGGTTGCCTGTGCGCCCTCAGTCGGCACGGAGGCCTCCGGCTTGTAGCCGGAACTCCGCGTATCGCCGCCGAGACTCCGCCACAACTCCGACCCCGTCGCTGGGGACTGCTCGCTTCGCACGGTGGTAACACCGGCTCCGAGCGCGAGCGAGAGTGATAGCCCTTTCGACAACAGTTCTCGTCGTCTCACGTGGCATTGCTTAACAGTTGAACACTAAGTTTTGACGGTTCATAATCATGTCCAAGTCAGGCCGAGTCATTCACTAGGACGGACCGTGCGGTGTATCTCACTTGGTGAGCACAAGGTAGTTCAGGGAAGTGAGGATAGCCTGCTCTATGAGCACCGACACGCCGGCCCATGTCGACGACCCGGCTGCGGCCCAGACAATCACGCTCACCCTCTCTGAAGATGAGGAGTGGTGGGTCGCCCGTGATGAGGAAACGGCCCTCTCCTCACAGGGCCGAACTCGGGGAGCTGCGCTCGATAACCTCGATGAGGCGATTGCGGGGTTCCATGGTGAAGGCCACGCGCCGACCGAGGAAGAACTCCGAGAGATCGGGGTCGACCCGGAAAACAACGAAAGCGGGTCTATCGAAGACTCGGAGATCTTCGAGTGACGGCGCGGCGGACGTTTTCTGGCATGAAGGTTGTGAAGGTGATGGTCAACAGCGGTATCTGGGTTTCAGACGTACCCTCGTGGGGTTGAAGCTAAGACCCTTGCAGATTTGAAACGAGGCATCGCCGATGCACGTGAGTCACTTTGGCGGTCACCCTGAGCTGTGGGCCCATCGTCGCCAGCTGGAGACACGCAGGCTCGTTGCAGCGACTGCTGTCCATCGTCAACGCGCCTTATCGACAAGCGCTGGGAAAACGTTGGCCCCATCACCTGGCACGTCACCACTAGCGTCAGTAGGTCTGCGGTGGCTGCTCGAGAATATCGAAAATCTCTCGAGCGCGATACTCCTTATTGCGCCCCTTCCCGGTCACTTCCTCGAGAACGCCTTCATCAACGAGCGCGTTGATCGCTCGCGACGCCGTCGGTTGCTTGACATCGAAGAGTCGTTGCACAGTCTTGCTGGTGATGTACGGCTGTTCGAAGAGCTTCACTGCGAGTTGATTCTTGGTGTAGGATTTGCCGCCGTACGCGTCGTCGTACCGACGCTTGAGGCGGGTGAGCGAGAGTGTTCGATCAACGGACTCACGAGCCTGTCGGGCAATACCCTCGATAAAGAACGATAGCCAAGCCTCCCAATTGCCATTGTATCGAACGCCCTCCAACCGGTCGACGTACGTTGGCTTGTTTCGATTGAAGTATTCACTGAGGTAGAGGTTCGGGCGTTCGAGATAGCCAGCATCGTACAGTTGGAGCGTGATGAGGAGCCGTCCGAGACGACCGTTCCCATCCCCGTACGGATGGATCGTCTCGAATTGGTAATGGAAGAGCGCGATATCGACGAGCGGGTGGTAGCTTCCGCCAGTTCTGTAGTAGGTGAACAGCGCATCCATCAACCCATCAACTTTGTCTGGAACGGGTGGGAGGAAGTCACCGATATGGTTCGGTTTCGTCTTGTATGCGCCAAGAGTGCCGGTATCAGCCCGATCGTCTGGAACGCCAGTGAGAAGCGTCTCGTGGAATTCGTGCAGCCGTTCAACGGTTAACGCGTCGTCCCGGTCGAGTGCCTCGATACCATCCTCGATAGCGTCTTCGTAGTTGAGGACTTCCTGCGTGTCCTTCGTTTGGGCCGTCGTGGATTCAACACTAGTCTCGTCCTCGCCGGCGTCAAAGGAGCGCGTTTCGAGACTGTAGAGAGCGTCATAGTCAACATCGGCGCCTTCGATTTCCGCGGATTCCATGGCTTCCTTACGGAGGAGTGACGTGTAGAGTACTGGTGGGAAGTCGAGTTCGAGACTCACTCCACTGAGTTTCCCGAGCCAGAATGTCGCTTCCGAGAGCGTCTCGTAGAAATCATCCCCGAGATCGAGCTCTCGAGATGGCGGCAGCGGATCCGGCTTGTAGTAGGACCGCCGCCCATAGGAGATCAGTTCGCCAGGAGCGTTAGAATCGAGTTCTGGCTGTCGCATGCATACTCACCCAGTAAACCCGCGCACAAAATCAATCTACTGGGTGCAAATGAATGGTTGAGCCGCTATGATCGACTAAGTATGAAAATAAAACAGGTGATTGCATTCAATGCGGTCGTATGGTGGCGTGGATACAAAACTCAAGGACAGCCCGATAATTGGTCACCCTCACCCCCTCCGGAGGATTCGATTCCCAATACCAGACAAAGCTACTTGCTGCCAATCACCTAACTAGAACACCATGCGCTGGCGTATCCTCACCGCTGACTTGCTGAGTATCGCTGCCGGGATTCTTTCAGTGATATTGTTCCTCATCACGCCCGCAATCGGTATCCTGGCGGTCATCGCAACTGCCACCAGCATCGGGACTGCAGCGTACGCACTCCTATGGGCTGGCATCCGACTCGCTGCCCACTACACAATCACACCGAAACTCGGCGTCGGCTTCCAAAAGATGGAAGGCGACCTTGCACTGGTGATCTCAAACGCCTCTCCATTCCCTGTTCTACTGGATGCCACACAGCTCCATTACACGCCGTCCATGCTGTCGATCGACTACCCCGAAGGGGACGTCGAAGAGTACGACGCACTCTCGATGGAGGCCGAAACATTCGACCCACGACTGTCTTACCTCCAAGAGCGACGTGAGGAAGTGTTCCGGTGGAACGCGTCGGTCATGAGCGCCAAAACGGGAATGACGACGATTGGTCTCGACCTCTCACCGCCACCCGATGGTGGGAAGCCCATCATCCCACTCCTGTACGTGCGTCTATACTCCGATATCCGGCCAGCAGACATCCCATGGCTCCCGTCGATTGGTCTCCTCAATCGCCTATATGAGCCAATCCCACTGCAACCTGTCACCTATCGGTTTGAACAGGAGATGCCGGACCTCTGGGACCGCATGCCCCCAGAGCCGTTGGAGGGCCCTGAGTACGATTGGCCGGATATCTACCACCGTGACGATGAGGACAGCGATGACGACGATGAGAACGACAACGGTGACAGCTAGTACGGCGTTGATGCCTCGTCACCGAGAAGCGAGTGGTGGATCTCGATATCGTCGTACTGTGCGACTGGGCGCTGTGAACAGCTGGAGACAGTTTCAGTCGTTCAATCCGGTTTATACGGATTCACGGCTGTATCGAGCCGATAGACATCATCGACAGCGTCGAAATCATCGTCAAACGCATAGAGATAGCCGAGACCCTCAGTCTGCATGTACGCGACGATGCAGGCATCGACAAACGAGAGTGACTCGTGCCGTCTGAAGAGGGCTTTTCCTGTCGTTCTTGCGTCGGAGCTCAGCGACTCGATGTGGAAATGAGAGTTCTCCTCGACCCGATCGAGCAAATCAACCGCAGCATCGTGACCTGCATGGGTTGTAAGCCCATTCAGGGTTTCTGCAAGCACGAAGTCCAACACAACCGCTTCGGGGAGTGACCCATCGTCGACGCCGCGAAGAACCGGTAGCGCTGCAGAATGAGCGTTGTCACGGCGGTACGTCGCTGCAAATAGGACGCTGGTGTCTAGTAGCGCTCGCGGCATCTACCCGGCGTCGACGCCCCAAGCGTCGTGGTCTGTGGTCACGTCAGTCTCCTCATCTCCATCATAACCGTCGAAGTTGGCGAACGTTCCCGTCTCCTGTTGGACAACCTCAACGCGAAGCGTCCCGTTCTCGACATGCCATCGGAGGTGGTCACCGTCGTCGATATCGAGTTCCCGTCGGATTCGGGCAGGGATGTTCGCCTGGTTCCCTGAGACTTTGCTTTCAGCGTCGATGCGATCACTGCTCATAGCACAACATGGTGGTGGTCGGTGAAAAGCCTAGTGTGCCGGTACACTAGCGACGCTCTTCACAATTCATGAAATCACTTGTTTACGGTTTTGTCCGGCAGACATCTCGGGTTACCCAGTTCCAGCATGATCACCTCGCAACACCGTCGCCGGTGATCAACTCTTTGATCGTGACACTCGCTTCCGAGGAGTCGATTACCGCAACCAACGACAACGACTCCCGAAGGCGGGATGTCGTGAGCGTCACTTGGTTCCAAAGTTAACCCATCAGGAATTCTGATTAAAGGGTGTGGCAATTGAGAAGTAGCATAAATTACCACCGATCACACAGCGCTCTAAGCAAACTTTGGACGCACATGCTTAGCTAAGGGGGAAATGGAGAACTGCAAGCACACTGGTGGACCAGGCTTTGCCGGTGTAACCGAGAAAACCCTACTCTAGCTTCGCTTCGTCCAGGTACTTACAGTCGCCAGGGATTATCGGCCGACCATGGTATTCAATCAGCGTTCTTTCGAGGTTATCGGTAGCTTCCTTCCCCTCATCAAGGATTCTGCCACCCTCAGAGGCTGCCTCGTATGGAGCATTGTCTCTGATTTGCTCGAATACGTGGTTCATCACCTCCATACCGTCCTTCTTGACCTCCGTCCGGAGATCATGGATGTCAGCTACTTCGTCTTCGGTCACGTCAGCCGCCAAAATTGAGAAACTTCGTCCTCCCCCAACTTCGATTTGGAACCAGATCTTAGATTTCTCAGGGTGCTCTCTCGCCGTCGAATTTTCGACTTTTGTCCTTCCTTTCTCAACTGCGTCGTCAATGAGCCCCCTATTTTGCTCGACAAGAAGGTCGAATATCCACCCTGACAAACGGTCGGTTTCCTGTATTGTGTATCTCTCGTATTCTCCCTGAATCTCTACCTCGAAGTCGTTCTCGAAATCACCTCGTGTCTCATTGAACTCCTGCTCCAGTCTGAGCAACTTCTCCACAATCTCTCGCAGATCTGGAGCATGGTTTTCGAGCAGGTCTTCGAGGTATCGGTCTCCACGCAGGCGCTCTGGAATCACGTGGAAAGTCTGGTCCATCGGGAATGCCGCCGAAAAAGCTGCACTAGCGGAATTGAACGATCTAGACCCAATAGTGGGTGTATTCAACGTTGGAGTATCGATCGGGGAATCGCCGACTTCCCGTTCCGGATTTCCATGCCAGATCTCGACGCGCTTTCTGAGAGTTTCTGAATGTTGCTGCCTCGCTTCCCGGTTCACTTCTTGCCTCATCAGATCACTCTGTCCCTCCATGATCGTTGCCTGGCGCGAGTATAGGATTACCAAGGCTGCAGAAAAGAGCCCGGAGATGGCGAAGTCTAGAATCGTCAGCCCAGAGTCTCCAAACCCTGCCCTCACGAGGATGCCCAAGGCGATCAGCACCGCTGCTACCACAACAAAGGTCAGAATGGATCTGAAGTCAATATCGAAGATATCGGGGGACTCACCCGGCATATCCGTAACGAGTGAAGAACTCACACTTATCGGTTCGGAAGTATGCTAGGAGCCTTCGGGTGAACCGTTGTCTGTGCCCGCTTTCCGATACAACTTCCATGCGAAGTACGGAACCGAAATCGGCCACAGCAATACCCATACGGAGATCTTGATAAGCCACCATGTCGCCCAGAGCAGAGTCCCAATCAATGAGGGGGAGTCGTTCTTTGGGACTGTCCCGTCACTATCCATCTCGTTGGGACTCCACTTGTTCAGGGTTCTCGAAACATGAGAATCCGAACAACCGACGGCCTCGGCTATCTCGGTGTTCTGCCAGCCTGGGTTCTCTTTGGCCTTGTTTAATATCGCTTGTTGGGTGGGGGTCAGTTGCTTCCGATCGCTCACAGTAGTTTGTATACTAACGAATCATGACTTATCGCTTACTCATCCAGTAAGGCATCTGCATAGAGCCCTTCCCTTCACCTCTCCCGAATCCAGCAGCAATACGTCCGATATATGTATCGTGACCAGAAATGAGGCTTCAGATGAACGTCACGGATGCCACCACACGCCGCCGACTCCTCTATGGGTTAGGAATCGGTGCTTCTGGGGCGGCTCTTTCGTCTCTGTCTATCGGCCGGGCATCTTCGCGGCAAGCGCCGGCCAGACAGGTTGATTCTGACGCAAGTGACTGGCATGAGTTCCAGCGAACGACTGCCAATACAGGAGTTGCAACAGCATCGACACCATTGCAGTCACCCGTGGAAACCAAATGGCGTGCCTCTACGCTAGGCGCAATCGCGAGTGCTCCTGCAGTTGTTGGGGACTCTGTCTATCTCGGGAGCGAAGATGGCAAGGTCTACAGCGTCGATCGAGAGGATGGCTCTATCCAATGGGAGTTCGAAGCGGAAGGCGGAGTGAGGGCGGGAATCGCAGTACGTCAAGGTCAGGTATACGCAGGTGACAACACCGGCCAGCTCTATGCGCTCAGCACCGACGGTGCTGAATTGTGGTCGTACGCCAGTCCAGACGCCGCTCTCTATCACCCGATCACGGCAACGAACGACTATATCGCGTTCCTTGGAACTGGTGGAGCCGGCGACTTCCCACACCTACATGTCCTCAACCATGACGGAGAGGAAGTGTACATTGCGGGTCCGTTTGGGGTCGCAGACCGAGATGTCACCGCGTTCCAGCCAGTTTCGCCAGCTATCGGTGGGGATACAGTGTATGTTCCCGCATCAGATGGTCTGATTGCGATCGATGTTCAAGAGGCGGAAGTAGTCTGGTCTGAAGGAGCATATCTGACGAGCTCTCCAGCACTCAGCGAACGCTCGCTCATCGGGTCCAGTTTCGGTGGCATTTCATCAGCTAGCACGTCAGATGGGAGTACTTCGTGGAGTTACGGGATCTCAGATGACGAAGTCTACTTTAACGAGTCGATGTCCTCTGCTGTGATTGGCCGAACCGTAGTGACAGCGGCTAGCGATCGGGATAACGAGGTTACCTACGTATATGCGAACGACTTCGTCGATGGAGATCTCAACTGGAAGGCTCGAATATCCGCAAATACGAACGCGTCTGTCGTGGCGGATGAAACGTATGCGTACGTAGCAGATCTGAGCGGAACAGTCCACGCCTACAACATAGACACGGGCGCAGAGGCATGGACGCTAGACCTGGAGACCAACGTCTGGGGAGAACTCGCCGTTGCTGACGGTGTACTGTACGTTCCGGGGGCAGATGGATACCTATACTCGATCCATAACGCACCACCAAATGAGCCACCGACACCGGCATTCAAAGTCTCGCCAGCATCTCCTGTCGTCGGCCAGACTGTCGAGTTCGATGCGACAGCAAGTAGCGACGACGAGGAGATCTCCCGATTTGAATGGGATTTCGATGGAAACGGGGTGGCTGATGCGACCGGCCCGACAGTACAGCACGAATTCGAATCCGCCGGCGAATTCGAAGTGATGCTGTCGGTGACTAATACTGATAGCTCCACACAGTCGGTGACAAAATCGGTCACTGTGCAAAAAGCAACACCAACCTCCTCAAGAGACACACCAACTGAAACAGGGTCTGAGCGCCCACCAGACTCGGCAACGGACACCAGCTCGGCCACCACACAGCCCCCAGAGAGCTCCGCTCAGAGCCAGTCTCTCTTCGGAGCGGAAAGAGGACTGTTCTTCCAGGGGGATGGACTGCTTGAAGGACCGATTTCTGCGTGGGTCCTGTCTGCAGTCGGGTTTATTGTCTCGATCGTTGGCGTCGCGTACACCGTCCTGAAGGACAACTAACAATGGATAACGAATCTCTATCCGACCAACCTGAAGAGAGTCAGGCTAACGAGCCGGTCGAACTAGTCCCACTCGAGTCCGGTAGTGACTCTGAGCCGGAAGCGAGCTCTGCTTTGTCAGCAGGGCTTCTTGCGACGATGAGCACTCGACTGAGTCAAGTGTTCGAACATCATGTCCTGCTTTGGAGTTTCCTCAGTGGGTCTCCGTTCGTCGTTGGGGGAGGCGTCTTGCTAGCGGGCAATACGCCCCTTCCAACAGAGATCGGCTACCTGCCGCTCGTTATCGGCTTGGCCGTCTGGGCTGGCGGAATCGCTACGGAGATATCGTCGCCGCCAAATCCGCGAACATACCAAGATGAGAGCGTCCTCGCAACGACAACGCCGACAAAGCGAGTCGCCACTATCCGTGGAACAGTCGGGATGACGCTGGTACTCGGGGGCGTCGTGATTTTCTTCGATCCCTCGGTTCCGCTAGCCTATCCGGTTGCACTGATGCTTCTCGGACTGTATGCCTACGCAACGGGGATGGTTCAGTTCTGGATCAACTCTCTCACCCGATATTACCTTACGAGCCAACGTTTCATACAGAGCTATCGGTTGCTGAGCGTCCGAAGTAAGGCGATTCCCCTCTCACGAATCCAGGCGACTCAGGAAAGCCAGACGGCTATGGAGCGGTTGTTCGGTATCGGTCACGTTGTGATCGAGTCTGCTGGTGAATCTAGTGCGTCCCGCATTCGGGCGCGAGCGATCAAGCACCCGTATGCCCTTGCAGAGTCGTTACAATCGGAAATCCGGAGCTCAGAACAGTAACGAGAGTCGGCCGTTTCGACATTCCGGTTCTCGTGGCCCTTTGTTGAGCGAGCCATACCTCGCATCACAAGCTTCAGACTTGGTTCGTATATGCCGAGGTGTCCTTGTACTCGTCAGGAAGGTCACCAATGCCCCACCCAACGCCGGTCGTCTCGATGTAGTAGTACTTGCGGTCATCCACCTCCCAGAAGTAGCCTTGGAGTTCGTCGTCGCCGTAAATTTCTCTATGGGCGAAACCTTGCCACCAATCACGTCGAATACGCTGAAACGGACCCATCGACGCGCTCAGATAGTTGAGCCTCGATGTCCGACCGACGGAACCCAACAGGCGCCAGCACTGACTCGGCAGCTCGGCACAGCTGATTTCGGTAGAACACAGTATCATACTCCGATGGCTCCTCATGCACGAGGGCAACCCTCTCTCGGCCTGACGTCTCGTCGTCGACGACGACGTACGCCACGTCCTGCCCGGGATGCGTTGCCAGCCCCTGATCCGACGCCCGCTCCAAGGCAGCGACGTTCTTCGTCGTTTGTGTGTACTCATCGACGCGTTTCGAGACGCGGTTGGTGATCGCCAATCGCGAAGGCTCTATCTCCCCCACCTGCAACCGTTCGATGAACTCACGGAGCCGTTCACAGACTGCTTCAGGAGACCGTGTCCGCCCGAATTCCTTCATCAGCGTCAGCTGGGCGTCGACGATGAACGGCGGTGTCGACCGCTGCCGGGCCTCGATCCCGCGTCGCTTGTAGCTTGATGCTTGATCGGCGGGAGCACCGGCACG
This sequence comes from Halolamina litorea, assembly GCF_026616205.1. Lineage (NCBI taxonomy): Archaea > Methanobacteriati > Methanobacteriota > Halobacteria > Halobacteriales > Haloferacaceae > Halolamina > Halolamina litorea. Next base: position 216,813 of record NZ_JANHGR010000003.1, on the reverse strand, counting down.
CTTCCCGAAGTAGCGGGTGAGAGCCCCCACACTATCGTTTCGTCGTGGGCAAAACGCGATCCAGTCATAGGTGGCCTCGTACTCAAGTTCAATCTCGGCCGTGTCGGAGATTGCCCTGATGACCGTCTCCAGATCCGTTTGCTCTCGTCCGTCCATCGGCGTCACCCAGAGTGAGTCAACGATCCCGTGGACAACTCGCCAGCCATGCTCTTCGAACGTCGCCTTGGCGTCGAGGATTATCTCTCGGGCGAAGGCGTTGATGGCTTCGTGGCACTCGATCCGGCCGAACTTCGCGTTCGAGAACCCTTGATAGCCAAAGCACGAAACGAGGATCCACTTGATCGCCGCCGATGCCCCTTCGAGTTCGTCGACATCGCCATCTCCCTCGCGGATACGGCGCTTGATCTCGTCACGGTCGTCGATGAGTGGCCGGAGCACATCGGGTAGATAGCCTGGTTCCGGACAGATGCTGTACCCAAGTCCCGGAACGTCTTCTCGTTCTGGGTGACAGTCACAGCAGACTGTTTCGGGCGAGATGTTCCGTGTACACATGATGTTCGGATAGAGGCTCGAGAAGTCGACTTCGTACACATCCTCATGGACGCCGACGTCTGGCGAGAACGTGTAGCCACCTCGGTCGGCTGCATCAAGCGTTGCAGCGGTCTTGAAGAACTCCGGGCGCCACGCCCGCCATGGAACGAGTACGTCTTGAGCAAGCGCCTCACGGATCTGAATCGCGGTGAGGATGTTCCCGATGCTCGCCCATGCGGCCTCTTGGAGGGGCTTTTGGGAGCGCTCAACGAGATCCAGAATCCCGTGCAGGTTGGTCTCGGTCAGGAAAAACGAGTTCGCGGCGTCGGCGACCACCCGGCCCGGAACGTTGTACCGCGCGGGTGAATGGCCGATCTGCCCGTAACTCTCGTAGGTGCTTGCCGTTGCTAACTGTGTGTACCCTGGCTCTCGGCCCAGACGGAGCGTTCCCTCGGCGGCGTCGAACAGTTCCGGGATGACCTGGGCAGAAGAGACATGCAATACGTCCGGATCAGTCTCCTCGATCAGTCTCTCTACCTGTCGGACGATTGTCGACGGCGAGCGCTCCAAGCAATGAGTCTCTCCACCCGGGGTTGTCACCGTCATAGACTCGATACCTCCAGACTTGGTGATGGGCGGTGTGTCTAGCTCCATCACCGTCGGCGCTCGGTCGGGTGTCGGGTCCGTTCCCGCCTCCAGACAGTAGCGAAATTCGCGTGAGAGGTCGACGTTGAAACAGCGGTAGGTCCCGGGTCTGCCGACATCGGCGATCGTCGACGCCAACCGAGGGATACTCCCCAGCGTTGACACTTCGATGGCCAGCATCGCTGTCTCGTCGTGACGCCAGCCAGGACGGTGCCGTTCTTGACTGACTGCGGTAACCTCTGGATGAACAGCAATCGACTCGGCGATCTCCGCAAGTGAACCACCCTCGGTGGCGACGTAGAACCGCGGGTGATAGGTCACTTCCTTTCGCGTCACTCCTGAGTCGGTTAGCGACCACTCGACAGCCGTGCTGGAGTCCGGAAAGTCGATACAGTACGTCATTCTTCGAGTCCCTTTGCGTCCTCGAGGGCGGCGATACGGCGTTCCTGAGCCAGAATGATCGACACGAGGACGAGGTCGAGGTTCCGACCAGTGTTCTGGTAGCCGGCCGCATCGGCGTAGCCCGCCGCCTGTTCCCAGAGGTGGTCGAAGTGTTCCTGATCGCGGCGCCGGAGTGCTCGCCGATAGTCGCTCCAACGATCCTCAAGGTGGCGAAGGTTGTCGCGATACGTGGGGTTAGACCGTCCCACGAGCAAACACCCCCTCAGTAAGCGTCGCTGTCTCGTGGATCGGCTGTCGAGCCTCGAGTATTCCCTGCCAAAACGCGATCGTCGTCTGGACCCACTCGCCGTCGAGTTCGTAGACTAGCGTCTCGAACTCCTCGCCGACGAATCGCGGCCCCATCGACGTTTCTCGGACCGTTAGCGACGACGACGCCGCTGCCTCAAGCGGCTCGCTGAATGCATCCGCCTTGGCTCGGGTACAGAGGATCGGGACCTCGTGGCGTCGGGCGACGGCCGCCAACTGGGCGATCGCCCGCACAAGCATCTCTTGGCCACCGGACCCGTGGACATCGTCACTCCGGTAATGAGAATCAATAGCTGGAAGAACGATCACAGCCGTCTCGTCGTCAACATGGCCCTCGAGATCCTGAATGAGTGCCGTATGCTGATACGGGGTGAAGCCTCGGGCGACATCGACGCGATCGAGAACGCGTCGGTCAGGAGCGACGTCGGCCAGCGTGTCTGTGGTACAGTACCGGCCAGTCCCGACCCACACTCCGTGCCCACGTTCGAGCAGGAGGTGGTCCACCATGAGTGTCTGCAGCGGGAGCCGGGCATCACCGTCTGACTCAAGCAGGGTGATACCCTGTTCGAGAGAGGGGAGCTCAGGGATGCTGTACGACCTGCCGTTCGTGGTGTTTCTCCGGGCCATCGTCTAGCTGGTACCGAACAGCCTGATTGGTTCCGACTGGACCATTCCTCTCCCGTCTGAGGGGGACCCTTGCTGCCCGTGAGTCCCCGCATCAGATCTCCAACGTACTGCCCCATGGACCTCCCATATCGAGGTCGGCCCATTGCGGTCGATACTGAGTCTGTGAGGCATCCTAGCCCTCGATTTCTGTTTCGATACGTTCTCGAATGGGATCGACCCATGCCGGAAGTTCCTCCACGGCAGCACGCTCACCGCCGATAAACGCTTTCTGCACCTTGACGCCGTCGTCGATGGAGAAATCAAAACTACAACGCCCGGCACCACCAGCGGCACAGACCGCCATCAGAACCCCACGCTGGGCAGGCGAAACCTCCACGAGAACGTGTGCCGGACCGTCGGGATGCCCGTGGTCGCGGGTGTCGATCGAAAACTGTTCTTTCTGACTCGACTGCGTAGCCGTGGTGGCCATATGCGACCCATGGTGTGAGAGGACAGTATAACGCCGAGAAGGGGTGTTTCGAAACCACCCACCGGAGAGTTTATCAATCGGGGAACATTCTGCAACCCCCCTGTTCCACCCTTTATGTACTAGCCACGCCTCACCACTCAACCATGTACGTCGCCGCGGACAAACTCGAAGAACACCATCTCCCGCGGGCGATGCCAGGGCGCGAACGCCAACTCCAACGCATCAGCAACGTTCTGGAGCCAGCGACCGAAGGCAAACCCGCCGAGTCATGCTGGGAGATCGGCCCAAGCGGCGTCGGCAAGACGTCGACAGCGAAGTACCTCCTCCGCGAACTCCGGTGGAACTGGAGCATCGAGTCCGAGTACGTCTCCTGTGTCTCGAACACGCGCTGGGAGGCGCTGAAGAAGATCGCTGATGAACACCCATCGGTCCTCGCGACGCAGAACACCAGCACCGAGCGCCTCCGCGAACTGATCGCCGCACCCGATGAACCGTTCGTCGTCATCCTCGACGAGATCGGCGGACTCGAAGAGACAGCACTACTGAGTGACCTCGCCGGCATCGAGTGGCTCTCGCTGATCCTGATCGGTCACCGCCGCTCGAACGCGCTCGGACAAATTCCCGATGCCGTCGATTATCTCCGCTACAGCGAGATCATCGAGTTCGACCCGTACTCCCACGACGCACTGTTCACCATCCTTGCTGCCCGGCGGGAAGTCGCGCTTCAGCACGGCGTCGTCGACGACAGGCAGTTAGAGCGGATCGTCGCCGAAGCCGGCGGGTCGGCGCGGTTCGGCGTTCAAGCGCTACGGAGCGCCGTCGACCTCGGGATCGATCGCGGACACACGACGGTGAGAGAGGAGGATCTCGAGGACTGCTTCGAGCACGCACATGCGCGTATCCGGAAACAGCAGTTGGAGAGCCTCGGCGTCAATCACCAGCTCGTCTACCGGGCGATCAGGCAGAGCGGTGCCGTGCGCCCACAGGAGATCTTCGAGGGCTACGAGGAGCTCGGCGGGTCGAACACGCGCCAGATGGTGGTGCAGTATCGGAAGAAGCTCGACGAGTACGGGCTGATCCAAGAGACGCCCGACGGTTGGGTCGCCGTCGACGAAACGCTCGCCGCGCCGTTGCGGGAACAGCGGATAGCTTGAGTCGTACCCAACGCTGAAGCGCCGAACTGTTGGTTACCGTCTCGACGGGAGGCCAGTTCTCGGACTGCGCAAGCGATGGTGGTCACACCGTGATAAGCAGGGAGGGTAGACTTACCACTCATTATGGTTAAATAATCGTACATGGACGAGGAGGATGGGTCTGAAACGAGCGGAGCAGACACGGGAATAGGGATGGTGATCGGGATGGCGATCGGAGTTGCGATCGGTTCTGCGACGGAGAACATCGGACTGTGGCTGGCGATCGGAGTCGCACTCGGCGCAGCGATCGAAGCGGGATTGCGGACGCGGGAATAGCGGAGCCCGAGACACACCCACCGAACCGACTTTGGCGACAGCGAGCCACCTGTCAGCTATGCTCCGCTCGATCCGCGCGACCGCACCCGCCGGGCTCGTCCCGTTGGCGTGGTCGTTCGCCGCCGCCGCCCACACCGGGCTGCTCACGCCACGCTCGGTCTTCATCGGCCACGTCGTGATGACCGCGCTCCTGATCGCCTTCGCCGGCCTCTCGTGGGGCGAGATGCGGGCCGATCCGGTGCTCCGAGCGTGGCTCGGCGTCGTCGTGGCCGGAATCCCGGTGACGGTCGCCGGGGGCTACGGCGTTGCCGCCGGGAGCGACCTCGGCGTCAACGTCGCCGTCTTCGGCTGGATGGTGCTCCCGGCGGTGGCGCTCGTCCCGACCGCTCGGCAGGTCGGCGGCGCTGACGGACTGGACGCGCGCTACGCGGTCGCTGCAGCTCTGGCCGGTCTCGGGGCGGCCACGTTCCTGTTCGCGGCGAGCAGCGGCGCGGGGCTAGTTCTCCCCGCCATCGCACTCGTCGGCGCGGGACAGACACTCTCGATCCTCGTCGCAGTTCGGGACGCCGAGTTCGCCGGCTGAGCTGACGCGTTCGATCAATGGAGATACGCTTGTACGCGGCAGCCTCGTCGTGAGAGGCAGGAAGACCAGTTATCGCGCTTCATCGGGGGGGGGGTCAAACTGGGTTGGCAGTAGCGTTTTACGTATGTCGTCCCAACACACGTGCGTATGTCAGAAGCAGATTCCGGGAACGGAGATCCGGAGATCGACCGGGTGAACGTCCGAATCTCCCGTTCGTTCCTCGACGTCATCGACGAGACGTGGCGTGAGCGAGGCTTCAACAGCCGGAGTGAGTTCATCCGGCATGCGCTCCGCGATTCCGTCAACCACCCTGAAGGCGCTGGACTCTGGAAGGACCTGGCGATCAGTGAAGCCCAGCTCGATGACGACGAGCGGGTCTCAAGCGAGGAGATCAAAGCGACGTATGGGCACGACAGCGAGTGACGACGGGTGGGACTGGGAGTTCTCGCCACGAGCAGAAACACAGTTCTCACAGATCGGCAGCGAGAGCCAGCAACGCATCATCGACAAACTGGAGGAGGTCGTCGACTCCGAGTGGCGGAATCCGGGTGACTTTCTGGAGCCACTCACGAACTCACCGTTTCAGAAACTCCGGGTTGGGAGCCATCGACTCGGATGTCGCCTTGACAGGGAATCGGGCGTCCTTCGAGTTGAGAGCGTTCGGAAGCGCGAAGGTGCCTACAAGGGAGATGACTGGGTTGGGAGCGCCCCGCCGACGCCCCTACTCGTGCTGGCGGTGGAGCCGCCAGCGCTGGAGCAGCATGTCCGTCCCGTCGTCGACGTCGAGGAACTCCACGGGGACGCGTGAGTCCCCGGAGACGGTGTAGTAGCGTAGGTGCTCGGGGTCAGCGTTTTCGGGGAACAGCGTCATCGACCGATCGCCGAGTCGGCCCTGCACCTCGACGGCAAGGTTCGTCCCCTCGCGCTCGACAGTCGCTTTCTGGATGCCGCGGTAGGACTCGTACTCGCCGACCAGCGAGTCGGCCTTGGCCTCCAGCGCCAGCCGGGGCACTGCCTCCTCGGGGTCTTCGCCCTGCAGGATCGACAGCAGCGCGTGGCCGGTCACCGTCGGGTGGTGGGCGGGCGCGGTGTTGCAAGCGACGACGACGCCCACCTCAGCGTTCTCGAGGTAGCCGATGAACGCCGTCGTGGTCCCCATCATGCCGCCGTGGCCGACGAGCGTGTCGTCGAGGAACGACTGGATCGAGAGCCCGTAGCCGTACTGTCGCTCGACGCCGTCGACGTTCTCGTAGCGGGTCACCGTCGGCGTCGTCATGGCGTCGACGGCCGACTCGGGGAGCACGCGCTCGCCGTCGAACTCGCCGCCGTTGAGCAGCATCCGGAGGAACCGCGAGGTTTCGACGACCGAACTGGCCATGCCGCCCGGCGCGTACATCGGCTCGGAGAAGCCGAGGCTTCCCTCGCGCCACTCGGTGCCGTCGCCTGTCGACTCCTCGTAGTAGGCGCTCATTCGGTTCTCCTCGGCCTCGAAGCGCTCGGGGGTGAAACAGGAGCGATCCATCCCGAGCGGCTTGAACACCTCTTTCCGGACGTATCGCTCGAAGGCCACGCCCGTCACCTCGGCGACGAGCAGCCCCAGCAGGGCGAAGCCGGTGTTGTAGTAGAAGAAGTGTTCCTCCTCGGTGTAGCGCTCCTCAGCGCTCCCCTGCACGTGCCGGCGGAAATCGGCCTCGCTGGTGAGCGGCGTGTTGGCGTCGCCGATATCGGTCAGCCGGGTCACCAGCGCCGAGAGGTTCCCGTCGCTGGGCATGCCGGAGGTGTGGTTCAGCAGCGACTCGACGGTGATCAGGTCGCCTGGGGCCGATCTGAGGTGCGGGAGGTACGCAGAAACGGGGTCCGAGAGGGCGAGGTCGGTTTGCTCGACACACTGGAGGACCGCGGTGGCGACGACGGACTTCGTACAGGAGCCGATCCCGAACAGCGTCTCGGGCGTCGCCGGCAGGTCGTCGTCGAGGTCACGAGCGCCGAACCCCTCGGCGTAGGTCAACTCGGTGCCGTCGATCAGCGCGACGCTCGCGCCCGGAACGCCGTCCTCGCTCATCCACGACGCGACGTACTCCTCGACGGCACGCTCTGTCTCGGCGTCGAGGCTGCTCTCGGTAGCCATGGGTGGGGCTGTCCGCGGGCGGGCAAGTAGGCTTGGCTTGCGGCGAGCTGACGAACGGGCGCCCGACGCGGTCATCGAGTCAGGGTTCGAGCGAGCGCCCCAACCGTGCCGTGAAGTCGAAGGTGGAGACCATGCCGACGACTGTCTCGTTCTCGACCACCGGAACGTGGTGGATCAGGTGGTCGAGCATGGCGTCGACGGCTTCGCTGGCGGGCGCGTCGCGCTCCACCGTGATGACGTCGGTACGCATCGGCGTCGCCACCGGCTCGTCCGGCGGCAGTTCACCCTCGACAGCGAGCAAGACGAAGTCCGTCGCCGTGAGAATCCCCTCGAGCCGGTCGTTGTCGTCGACGACGACGAGCGCCCCCACGTCGTGGCGGATCATCGCCGCGGCGGCGTCACGGAGCGAGGCAGTCGGCTCGATCGTCTCCACGGGCCGGGACATGACGTGGTCGACGTACAGCTCCATCACGCTGGGTGGTGAGTGCTACCACCCCAAAGAGATTCGTTCGGTGGTCACCACGTCGGCGCGAGACGATCGGTGGCTGGGGCGAGCGATCACTCCTCGTCCGGGTGGTTCGAGCGCAGGAACTCGTCGAGGTCCGCTTGGACGAGCAGCGAAACGCGTTCACTGTAGTCCCAGAGGACGTCGTTAAGCTCCCGGCGTGTCGATTCTCGCAGACTTTCCTCGCCGCGGAACCCCTCGTAGGGAATCTCCGGGTGGTACGTACAGACCACCTGTGGCTCGTTGATGTCGAGGCTCCCCTCGACGACGATGCCGTACTCGTCGGCGCCCCAGATCCCGTCCCCGTCCCGGCGGGTGAGGTCCGAGTCGATTCGGTCGAGGAGGCGGAGTTCCTCCTCGTCCAGTACCGCATCCTCCCCCTCGAACAGCTCGGCGTACACCTGAGAGCGGGCGTCCGTCACCCACTCCGGAAGTCGCTCTCGCGCGTGGCGCACCATCTGCCGGCTCGTCGGAGAAGAACTCATCGCGACGTAGTAGGGAGTGTCAGCGCTTGATAGTTTCCCCCTGATAGGTGTGCGTCGCCTCGGTCCCGAGTGCCGAACCCCTCGGGCGGGCGCAGCCCAGTTGAGGTCGGTCCTCACGTCCTCACAGGCCGGGAGGGCAGCGAGCGGCCGGGGACGGTCCGGTCAGCCACGGCCCACAGTTACACCGGGGGAGTCGGGTCGTCCGAGCCGTCCGCCGTCTCGGAGAGTTCGCCGTCGACCTGGTGTTTCGCCAGCCTGGCGCGGAGCATGGCGCCCTGCAGGTCGTCGTCGGCCAGCGTCGAGATGAACGCCAGCGACTTCGCGTGGGCGCCGAAAGGGGTCCCGGCGAGGGAGGAGAGCGGGCCGGTCGGGTGACCGGGTTCGTCGTACTTCTTCGAGTGTGTCTCCTCGAGAGAGAGCCCCTGGAGGTGCTGTTCGACCTCGCGGCGGGCGTCAGCGGAGATCCACGACAGCTGTTCGTAGTACCGGAGCGAACAGAGCGCGCCGGCGGTGCCGAACGTCGTCCCGAGGTACTTGATCCACTGCAGGAGCGTTTCGGAGCCGTCCACGTCGAGGGGCCCGTCGAGGAACGGGCGTGTTCCGGACACGTCTGGCATGGACGGTCGTTCGGCCACCGTCGGCTAAAGTGGGGGGACCGTATCGACACTCGATACGGGCACTCACGCGATCAGTCCGCTCACCACGATCCGGGTCCCCGTTGCGACCAACGCGCCGGTCCAGACGAGTGCGACGAAGTGCGTGAGGCCGCTCACGTAGTGACCACGGTCGGTGATACGGATCATCACCGAGGAGAGTAGCGCGTTCATCAACACCACCAACAGGAGGAGGAACTCGATGACGCCGATGTCGTAGCTGGCCGTCGAGAACAGCGAGTCGACGAACTGGGCGTTCCCCTCGGCGATCTCGGCGGTGATGGCGAGCATCTGCTCGGCGATCCCCAGCCCGATGAACGCCGAGAACATCGACGCCGCCGTGATGCCGTAGACGATGCCGACGAACGTCGTCGTCGCCTGGCGGCGCTGCTCCCGCACGCGCAGGACCTCGTTGAAGTTCGTGGAGATGACCTGCCCCAGTTGTCGTGGCTCTCCCCCCATCCGACGGCCGACGACGTACATGTCGCCGAACTTCTGGATGAGGTACGACCCTGTCTCGGCGGCGAACAGTCGCCACGAGGTCGCCGCGTCGATCCGGGTTCGGAGCCGCTTGTAGAGGTTGTCGACGTTGTCGGTCAACGCGCCGAAGTTCTTCTTCCGGAGCGACTCCAGGACGTTCGCCGTCGAGGTCTGCTTGACGGACTCGACGCTGCCGAGCGCGCGGACGAACGAGGGGAACCCCTCGTCGCGCTCGGCCACTTTCTGTTCCTCTTGTCGCATGGCCAGTCCAGGCACGATCAGTGGCGTCGTCGGGATGGCGAGATAGATGGGCGTCGGCAGCACGTCCGTCGCCAGCGGCGTGTATCCGAGCCCGACCGCAAGCACGACGACGACCGCCACGACCGAGAGCACGACCCCCGCGATCAGCGCGGGCCGAACGCGGTACATCGGGGAGTGCTCGCTCTCGGGGGCGAGCCAGACGGGGTCGCGCGGGGCGACGGTGTGGATGATGAAGACGAAGCCGGCCTGCACGATACCGAACAGGACGATGATCCCCCCGAGCAGCAGCGTCGGCGGCACCGGGATCAGCAGCGGGAGCACCGTCGCGAACACGAGGATGAACGTCACCGAGAGCATCAACGAGAGGTAGAGCTCCTTCAACACGTCGAGCTTGTCGAGGGCCGACTCGTACCGGATGACGAACTCCTGAATGATCGACTCCTGCTCGTCGAGGAGGAACTCGTCGAGGCCCTGTCCGGCGCCGACAGTGTAGGCCATCCGTTCGAGGAAGTCAGCGAGGAGTTCGGAGGGGACCCGCTCGGAGCGGCGACGGCAAGCGTCGTCGAGCGACTGGTTCCACGTGTCGACGAGCGCGGTGATCCGGCCCATCTCCTCGGCGAGCGCGCCGTACTCCTCGACCTGAGCCAGCGTGCGGAAGATCTCGACCCGGTCGATGTTCGTCGTCGAGAGGACGGTGATGTGTGTAAGGAAGATGTGGAACTGCTCGCGGATCTCCCGGCGCTTCCGGTCGGCGACGATCTTCGGGTAGACGAACGCCCCCATCGGCGGCAGGAGTCCGAGGACGACGGCCGGGAGGGCGACGAACAGCGGCGGCGAGAGGACGAAGACCGCAGCACCGGCCGCGAGCGAGGCGGCGATCCCCGGCACCAGCACGACCAGCGCGTACCGTTCGGGGGACATATCCATGAAGCGGTAGGCGTCGACGACCGACCTGATGAAGTCACGGAGGTTCGCGTCCCAGCCCCCCTGCTCGGCCTCGGCGCTCACACGTCGACCCTCCCCGTGAGGCCGTGCAGTTCGATCGGCAGGGCCTCCGCGCCGTCACGCTGGAACGTCTGGATCGCGTCGTTGACCTCGTGGTAGCCGGTCACGTCGGCGTCGATGAGCCGGCGGATGATTTCGGCGCGGCGGTCGAGTTCATCGTAGATCCGTCGGGTGTCGTCGTAGCCCAACAGCCGCGCGATCCCGTTCTCGAGGACGTGGCTGTTGTTCCGGCCCTTGAAGCTGACCTCGTCCTCCCGGGGGTCCCACGAGAACGTCTCCCGGGTGACGACGCCACCTTCGTGTTCGGAGTAACCCTCGATCTCTTGTACGCTCGTCACGCGCCGGAGCACGTCGTCGCCCTGCTTGACGCGGTTCTGGAACAGCGCCACGTCGCAGTTGTCCATGAACGTCTCGGGGACGTTGATCGGGTTCGAGGTGAACCGCTGGATCATCGAGACGATGTCGCTGGCGTGGAAGGTGAGGAGAACTGGGTGGCCCGTCTGGGCGGCCTGGAACGCCATCTGGGCCTCCGCGCCCCGGACCTCGCCGACAACGATGTAGTCTGGACGCGACCGCAGGGCGGCGGCGACGAGGTCGAACATGTCTACGTCGGAGCCGTCGCCGTTGCCCTCGCGGGTGAGGAGTTGCTGCCAGTTGTCGTGTGGGGGCATCACCTCGGCGGTGTCCTCCGCGGTGTAGATCTTGTGGTCCCGAGGGATGAACGAGAACATGGAGTTGAGCGTCGTCGTCTTCCCCGAGGCAGTCTCGCCGACGACGAACACGGTCTGTTCGTTCTCCATGCAGAGCCAGAGGTAGGCGGCGAGTTCCGGCGAGAGCGTGCCCCACTTGGTGATCTGGAAGATCGAGAGGGGTACGTCCTCGCCCTGGCGGATGGTGAGGGAGGGTCCCTTGATGCTCACGTCGTCTGAGTAGATGATGTTGATCCGCGAGCCGTTGGGCAGCGTCGAGTCGATCACGGGGTTCGAGTCCGAGACGGGGGAGTTCATCCGCTCGCCCATGTTCCGGATCCAGTTGCTGAACGCGTCGCGGTCGCCGAAGTCGACGGTCGTCTCGATCATGCCGAAGACGCCGTGTTCGACGTAGCAGGCGTGGGGGCCAATGACGTGGATGTCCTCGTTCTCCGGGTCGGCCATCACCGGTTCGAGGGGGCCGAGACCGACGATATCGCGCTGGAGGACGTACCGGAGCCGCTCGTAGGTCTCGTGGTCGACGACGAACTGATCGCCGAGCAGCGAGGAACGGAGCCGGTCGGCGAACGACGCGCCGGTGCCGTCGACGGTGAGTATCTCGTCGATAAGTTCGTCGAGGTGGGTCGTGAAGTCGTCGTCTTCGGCGGGGGCGGGCTTCGTGACCGACTGGTCCAGTACCTCCGTCCGGACCCGTTCGTACAGCGCCTGCTCGTCGGCCGAGAGGGTCGGCTCCAAGCAGTAGTACGTCTCGTCCCGGCCCCGCCCCCCGTGGACGTGTGCGTAGATCGGTGGCTCCGCCGGGAAGAGGACGTTCGGGTCCGTGGTATGGTCCTCGGTCGGCTCCTCCGCGTAGACGGGGTAGGTACCGGTACGCTCGTAGATCGACTCGAGGTGGTCCCGGACGTGTGGCTGTTCGGCGGCCACGGCACGCAGGTCGTCGGTGAGTCGCGTGTTCGATCTCATGCGATAGTGCGGGATTCGATGACGAGTCCGCGGCCCTGTTGGACCGAGAACCCGATGGTGTCGTCGACGGGACTCTTCATGCCGGCGAAGCGCCGGACGAGCGCCTTCTTCCGGATGTCGTTTCCTACGGCCTCGCTCTGGAGGTCGAGGTACACGTCGGCAGCCGAGCGCAGCGGACGCAGCGACCGCTCGGTGAGGGCGTCGGGGTCGACCGTCAACAGGACGACCTTGCCGGCGGCCAGCGCGGGGTCGAGCCGACCGACGAGACGCTCCATCGCCCGGTCCTCCTCCCCCGATCCGAGCAACCCGGAGAACTCCCGGTCGTTCCGACAGAGCGTGCCGAAGCCATCGACGGCGACGACGCGGGCGTCCCAGAGGCCGCTCGGGTCGACGAGTCGGTCCACGAGCGGGCGATCCCCGTCGGTCGGCACCTGGAAGTACCGGAGCCGGCCGTCGAGGAGGTGGTCGACAACGCCATAGGAGAGCGAGTGCATCTGATCGACGAACGCCGCCGTGGAGAGTTGGGTCGAAGCCAGCGCAACGGTCGTCCCCTCCGCACAGAGACCGTAGACGAACCGCTGGGTCAGCGCCGACTTCCCCGCGCCCGTCCCGCCTTCGACGAGGACGAGACTCCCCTCGGGGAAGCCGCCGCCGATGGCGCGGTTGACGCGGTCACGGGATTCGAGACCGACAGAGAGGTGATTCACGTGGTGAACCTCAGGGTTTCGCGTTCGCTTTCGACGATGACGGTGACCCGGTGGTCACCGCTCGACAGCGATTCGTTCACGGCGATCCGGACGACGTCGCCCTCGTGCCAACTCTCGCCGCCGATGACGTCGATGCTGTACTCGGAGGGCGGGACGTACCGTCCGTCGAGCAGCACCTCGATGACTGTGCCGCCCGTCTCGATGGTCCGCCGCCCGGTGTTCTTGACGAGGAGTCGAACCTGGCCGTTCCCGCTGTCGTAGACGGCCCCGCTGGCCGGGTCGCTGATGACCTCCACGTCGGTGGCGATGTCGGCGGCCACGTCGGTGCCGCGCTCATCGAGGGAACCGGAGATCCCCCCGACCGTGGTAACCAGGGCCCCCGAGACGGCGGCGGCGACGCTCACGGCGGCGATGAACATGATCAGTTCCGACACCGAGGCGCTGGCCATTCAGCGCACCTCCACCGGGGCGGTGACGGCGACCCCCGGCCCGCTGACGACCTTGACTCGACTCGGTTCGGCGGGGTCGCTGAGCGTCACCCGCAGGGTCTGACCGGGTGCCCAGATGTCGGTCGCCGGATCGCCGCTGACGGTCGTGTTCGCCGCAGAGAACCGAGCGTAGCTGCCGTCGACGAGCAGGTCCGTCTTCGAGACCGAGAGCGTACTCGCGCCGGTGTTTCGGACGGCGACGGTCAGTTCGTCTGCGGTGGCATTGTACGTCGCGTTCACCGTCTCGATGGCGGTGTTGCGCTGGGTCAGCAGGCGCTCGTCGTCGGCGTTCGCCGCGTCCGCCGTACGCTCGGCGTACTGATCGACGGCGGGGTACAGCGTCGCCGCGCCCACGAGGAGACCGACGAAGAGCACCGCCGTCGCGCCGCTGACACTGAACCCCATTAGATCTCGTTCAGCCGCGCCATCACGCGGAGGTACTCGTGTGAGACGGCGTGCTCCTCGGCCGTCGGCTCGCGGGGCTGGGTCGGGTCGACGAACACGTCGAGGGCCGGCCCACCGATCACGTCGACGAGCCGTTGTTCGACCGTCGGCGAGATCCAGCCGACGTTCTCGTAGTAGTCGATGGCGCGGAACGCGCCCGCGGGGCCGGAGCGCTCCATCAGCGTCGCGAGCCACTCCATCACCAGCACCTCCCCGGCGTAGCCGTTGGGGATGGACTGGAGCAACGCGTCGTCCGCCGCCGAGGCAGCGGTCGACGCCGTTCGGTCGGCGACGGGAGGCTGTTCCGCCATCGGGGCCGCGTCGCTCTCGGCCTGCAGGTCTTCTTGTGGCGGGGCTCGACCGGCTGACTCCTCCGACCCGTCCCAGAGGTCGTCGAAGGAGACGACATCGTCCTCCGCGCCGGCGGTCGTCGGCTCGGGAGTTTCCTCGCGTGCGTGTCCCTCGTCAATCACGGAGTCACCGCTCCACCCCTCGCCGCCCGTCGACATCGGCGACCCGCCGGCCGTTGGGTCCGGCTCTGACGGATCGTCGACGAAGGGGTTCTCCTCGGCGGCGATCCGGTCGTAGACGCCGACGAGCTGTCTGACCCGGTCGCTCATCTCGTCGATGGAATCGGCCATCTCCTCCTGGGACGAGCGGAGTTCGCGGATCGAGGCGTCCGTCGAGTCGAGTTCCTCGTTCAGTTCGTCGATCCGGACGTCGAGTTCAGTCACGTCCGGTTCCTCGTCGGCGCCGCCGCCGCCGTCGTCGCCGGGTTCCCCAGCGTCCGGAGCCAGCCCGTCGTCGGCGCCGGTCGGCTCCTGGCCCGAGGGCCCCGCTTGGTCTCTTGTCTCGTCCGATTCCTCCGGCGTGTCGGGGTCGTTCGATCCGAACATACGACTGATCTCTTTGAACATGGTGGTCCTCGCCCGCACCGATACTGTCCTTACCCGACCCGAGAACCACGACGCGTATAGTCCGCCGGTCCAACTCGGGGCGCGTTTCGAGTCTCGATTCCGGGGTCGATTCGGGGGCCGATTCGGCGCCCGAAACCGTTCGCTACACTAAGTGGATGCCATGGAACGGTCGAGGTGGGAACGAACCCACGACACCACAGGTGTGAAACACGACAATGAAACTACCAACACACGACGACTCCGACCGTGGGCAGGTCGGTATCGGGACACTGATCATCTTCATCGCGCTGGTACTGGTGGCCGCGGTCGCCGCAGGCGTCCTCGTCACGACGGCTGACGACCTCCAATCCCGCGCATCGGACACTGGGGCGGACGCACAGGCACAGGTCTCCAACCAGATCGACGTTGTATCAGCGACGGGTGCAGTCGGTGCTAATGACAGCATCAGCAACATCACGCTCGTCGTGAAGAAGTCGCCGGGCTCGGATCCGATCGACCTCTCCGAGGCGACGATCGAGTACACGAGCAGTGGGAGCTCCGAAACGTTGAGTCAGGGAAGCACCACGGACAGCACGACGTTCACGACCGTGGACCTCGACGGCACTGAAGCCACTGTACTCGAGGACACGGACGAACGTATCGAGATCGAGATCGACACTGCGAGTATCGAGGCCGGTGACGGTCTCGCGGAGGGCAGCGACGCCGACCTCCGGATCGTCGACCAGTCGGGTGCGACGACGATCTACGGCGTGAACGTCCCGGACGTGCTGACGGGCGACTACGCACAGGTGTAAACCGGACGGCCGCTGCGGGGCGGCCACAACACCGGAACCGACCCCTTTCTTCGCCGAACCAAGCGATCACGAGCCGCGGGCGTAGCGCCCACGCGGCGTCGACGGCGTCGAAAGCGCGGGAGACGGCGCCACCCAAACCGACGGATGACCGACGAACACACCAACCAGACGGGAGCGGACGAAGCGCACGCATCGAACGAGGCGGAGATCAGGTCGCTCGGGGAGGACCGGTACGTGGTCACCCCCGACGGCTCGAAGGACACGCACGGGGACGGAGAGAGCCGTGGGGCAGCGCTGCAGGGGTCTGACCCGACTGGCGGGCTGGCTGACCTCGACGGCGCCTACGCGCTCGAACTCGACGCGCGATTCGGGAGCGCCGAAGACGACCTGACGGTGGAAACGAACGACGTATCGGTGGCGTTCGACGCGCTGCTGCGCTGGTACGCCGATAAGGTGGCCGGGGAGACGCCACCGGAAACCGTCATCGCGACGCTACTCGAAAACACCGAGCTGAACGTGTCCACTCAGCCCTCACGGACGGACACACCCCCGACGAACAGGTAGCAGAGAAACGAGTCTGCGCCGGTGTGGGGACTACGGCAGTTCTTCGAGTGCGGCCTGCAAGAAGAGTCCGAACGCGAGGTGCTGCTCCATCGTTGCGGTGACGCGGTCCCTGAGGACCTGTTCGTCCTCGACCTGATACTCCTTCGTCCGAACCAGTTCCTGAACCCGGAGCGCCCCGGCCGCTTCCAGTTCGTGAAGCTGTGGGTAGACGGTGCCGGGACTCAGTCTGGTCCCGAAGATGGCGGTGAGGTCGCCCATCAGGCTCTTGCCGTGGGTGTTCGACGAGCGGTGGGCGATCAAGACCAGCAGGATCTCCTCGAGGTTCTCTTTGACCGTCTGCTCCTCGAACTCGAACCCCGGGTCGTCGAACAGCGTCTTCAACACCCGATCGAGTATGACCTCGGACTCCTGTTCGGGCGTGAGCCGCACGCTCATCCCCGCGTTTTCCTCTCGGCCGGACTGCAGCTCGTCGAGCAACCGCTCGGCGGTCACGCCGGTGTCGAAGTCTCCCACCCGTCCGTCTGCCGTCTGTTCGGCGTCGTCAGGCGTCGATTCCCCGGTCGGGCGGGAGTGAAGATCAGAACTCTCCGGGTTTCGAGTCATACCAGTCCGCGAGGACTAACGGTAGATAACACCACTTCGCGGGATCAGCTACAGAGATTTGATATATAAGGGCGTCCTCGGAGTTTGAGAAAGCATAAGTAGTCAGGTACTATTTGCTAACTTTATGGGCAGAGGTCAGTCGGAGGAAAAACTGCTCGACACCCTCGGAGACGGCCGGGCACGGCGAATCCTGGCCGAAGTTGCCCAACGACCCGCTTCGGTGAAGGAGCTGACAGAGCGCTTGGACTTCTCTCGGGCGACGATCTATCGGCGGATCGAAGAACTCCGGGGACACGGGCTCGTTGACGAGCGGACCTTCGTGGCCGACGACGGGAACCACTACAGCGAGTACCGCTCGGACTTCGGGGGCACGGTCGTCTCCCTAGAGGACGAGGAGTACGACGTCCGCGTCTTTCAGAGCGACGAGGGCGCCCCCGAACCGCTCGAACGGCGCTGAACGGTGTTTTTCTCGGCTCGGCACGCCTCCAAACCGGCGATGGCGACCTCAGCTGCGGGCCGAACGCGTCGGCGAGCGCCCGGAGTGGCGGATCCACAGTGGGTCGCTACGGTGACGAAGCGAACTCCCGGAGCGAGCGGTTCGCCCGCTCGGGGAACTGCCCGAACGCGAGGAGTTCGTAGGCCGCAATGGGTCGATCGGCCGACTCGACGCCCGTGAGCGCCTCGGCGGGAACCGCCGACAGCTCCACGACCGTGAGCGGTATCGACGCCAAGCGGACGCCGACGGCCATCCCCGTCGGAGCCGCGGCCAAAACGGCCCCGTCGTCGGCCCGGCGGAGGGCGTCCACCGCGGCCTCGTGCCGGTGGACGGTCGCGGTGCCCGGAAGGGAATCGCTGAGCAGGTGAGCCACCTCCCCGTACGGGACGGCGTCGTATCGGACGTGTGTATTCTTACTGCGCATTTCCAGTTGCTCAGTTATGCTTCTAACTAATAAGAGTGAGGGGTACACTCTTCACGCCGCTGTGACAGTTCGTGACTATGCGCGGGTCTTCGACCTGTACGGCAGGAGCGATCGCGACCCCCGATCCGGCGGGACAGTACGCGAGCGAATCGGTCAAGTCGGTCGCGGCGTGGCTCGAATCGAGGGACTTCGACACGGCGCCGGTGTACGACGGGGACGAGCCGATGGGCTACGTGACTGACGACCTGCTCGACGGCGTCGGCGACGACGACCGGCCGGTCGCCGAACTGTGCCACCCGCTCGACGTGGGCGTGATAATGAGCCCGGACACCGGTTTCGAGCGGCTGTTGTCGGCGCTGTACGAGTCCCGTTCTACAGCGGTCAAGGCAGAGTGCCTCGGGGCTTGACCCCGAGGCAGTTCACTCGTTGCTCTCGCGCCTCGAAACCTCGTTCCGTGACTGCATCACGACCCACGCCCCCGACTGGATGGAGACGGCCCCGATCCCGCCGTCGGTCATCGACGACATCCGGGACCGGGAGACCGAGGCCCGGAAGGCCGAGGTCGCGCTCGACCCGGTCCACTACGCCCAGTTCTCGACGCTGGTGACCGTGATCACGTCGAGGGAGGACTGCTGGCGCCGGTATGGCTTTGAGGCGGATCACGAGGCCGGGAGCGCGCTCGCCGACGTGGTCGACCTCCGGAACGATGTGGCCCACTCGACGCCGATCATCGAGAACACGAACCGCGGCATCGGCGAGACGGGGCGGACGATCACTGATCTCGAAGCGACCTACCGAACGATCGGGGAACTTTTGCAGGCCTAATCGGGATGGAGGCGTTTGAGTCGGCTCGGGTTGAACGCCTCGTCGTCGACGGGACGGGCGTCCGCTGTTTCGTCGCCGGCGAAGGACCGCCGCTGGTGCTCCTCCACGGGGGCGGTCTCGACTCGGCGACGCTGTCGTGGCGGGAGCTGTTCCCCCTGCTAAGCGATCGCTTCACCGTCTACGCGCCCGACTGGCCCGGCTACGGGGCAAGTGACGATCCGACGGACTCCCCGACCACGGCGTACTACTGCCACATGCTGGCCGACCTGATCGACGAACTCGACCTCGACGCCCCGGCCCTCGCAGGGGTGTCGATGGGCGGCGGGGCGGCGCTGGGCTACGCCCTCGGCCACCCGGAGCGTGTCTCGCGGCTCGTACTGATCGACAGCTACGGTCTCGGCGGGCGCGTCCCCGGCGGATCGCTCGGCTACTACTTCACCCGGTTGCCGTACGTCGCCGAACTGACGTGGGGAATGCTCCGCCGGAGCCGGTGGCTCGTGGCGCTGAGCCTGCGGGCCATCGTCGGCGACGCTGACGCCGTGACCGAGAGGCTGGTCGATGAGGCCGTGGCCGCGATCCAGCGGCCCGGCGCCGGCCGGACGTTCAGGCGCTTCCAGCGGGCCGAGGTCGGCCCCAACGGACTGCGGACGAACTACGTCGACCGCCTCCCAGACCTGTCGGTCCCGACGCTCGTGATCCACGGGGAGGCTGACCCACTCGTTCCCGTCGAGTGGGCCGTTCGTGCCGGGACGCTGATGCCCGACGCGGAAGTGAGGATCCTGCCCGACTGTGGCCACTGGCCGCCGCGTGAGCGGCCTGAGGACGTGGTTTCTCTGATCGGGGAGTTTCTGGAGTGAGGATCGATCGGAATCACCGAATTGGTGACGTACCCGGGGTGAATTGCGGACATACCCGGGGGGTCGGGACGGGGAGCTACTGTTTCAGCCCCGGAGGGACTCCACCGGCGGCTCCCACGCGGCGCGGTAGGCCGGGTAGAGCCCGCCAACAAGGGCGATCAGCACGCCGAATCCGAACGCACCGAGCGCGACGAGACCGTTGGTGGGCACGAACACCGCGTCGAGCGGCAGCCGCGTGTTGAGGGCGATGCCGACAACGACGCCCGCACCGAGGACGGTCCCGAGGGCGCCGCCGCCGACGCCGAGCAGCGTCGCCTCGACCAGCAGCGTCCGGAGCACCTCGGTGCGGTGGATGCCGACGGCTCGCAGCACACCGATCTCGCCGCGGCGCTCGGAGACCGTCATCAGCATAACGTTGAAGATGGAGACGCCGGCGACGACCAGCGAGATGCCCGCCACCGCGAGCAGGAAGCCGTTGAGTAGGGCGAAGAACTCCGTGATCCGGGAGAGCACGCTGGTCAACGAGAGCACGGAGACACGCTCCTCGCCCGCGTTCAGGCGGTCGCGGACGCCGTCGGCGATGGCCCGGGCGTCGTCGGCGGAGTCGGCCTGCACGACGACCTGCGTGTAATCGTCGGTCACGAACTCCCCGGGCGGGAGCACGACCGCTGACTCGGGCCTGATCGGCGAGAACGTCCCCTCGGAATCGATCACAGCGACGACCCGGTAGCGGTTCCCCTCGATCTCGATGGTCGAGCCGACTCGGGCGCCCAACCCCTCGGCGAGGTCGTCGCCGACGACGGCGCCCTGCCGGAGGTAGTCGGGGACGCCGCCGACGCCGAACAGGGCCGCTGGCTGGCTGGTGCCATAGAGTTGGGCGAAAGACTGGCCGTCAGGGCCGGAGACGGCCCCGCCGCCGGACTTCAGCGGAACGACGGTCCCCCCGCCGGCGGCGGCCTGTTCGATCGCGGCGAGTTCGCGCGGGCCGAGGGCGTCGCCCCCGTCGGCCGGGCTGACGATGACCTGGTTCCCGAGCCCGCCGAGTTCGGCCAGTGCAGCGGTCTGGAGCGCCGTGCCGAGCATCCCGAGCGTGACGACGGCGAAGACACCGATGACGATACCGAGCGCCGCCAACCCCGCTCTGAGCCGCTGGCGCGAGAGGTTCCGGATCGCCAGCGAAGCGGCGGGGAACCGCCGTGCGAGACGCTTCGTGAGACCTGAGTCGACGGCGGCGTTCGCGGACTCAGCAGTCCCCCCGGTCCCGGCGATGGCGTCGCCGGAGCCGTCGAGTTCAGCCACGGAGCACCCCGTCGACCAGTTCCACGGTCCGGTCGGCGTATTCGCCGACGAGGTCGTCGTGAGTGACGGCGACGACGCCGACGCCGCCCGCGGCGATGACGTTGATCTCGGCGAGCACGGCCTCGCCGGTGTCCCGGTCGAGGTTGCCCGTCGGCTCGTCGGCGAGCAACACGTCGGGCTCGTTGATCAGCGAGCGGGCGATGGCCACGCGCTGTTTCTGCCCGCCGGAGAGCTCGTCAGGCGTGTGCTGGAGTCGGTCCCCGAGCCCGACGCGGGTGAGCAGGTCGACCGCGCGCTCGGTGTAGTCGTCGTCGAGGAAGCGCGTCGGCAACCGGACGTTCTCGACGGCAGACAGCGTCGGGATCAGGTGGAAGTCCTGAAAGACGAAGCCGACGCGCTCGCGGCGCACGTCGGTTCGCTCGGCCGCCGAGAGGCCCGCGACCGGCTCGCCGAGCAGTTCGACGCTGCCGGTCGTCGGGTCGTCAAGCAGCCCGAGCATGTTCAGCATCGTCGACTTCCCCGACCCGGAGGGGCCCATGACCGCCGTGACCTCGCCTCGTTCGACGGTGAAGTCCACGTCGTTGAGTGCGGTGACGGTGCCCCCGCCACCCTCGTACTGCTTGGTGACGCCGTCGAGTCTGAGCGGCGGCGGGTCGGCCACGGGGCCCCGATCGGCCCCGTCAGTCGCGTCACCCTCGCGGACGTGCTTGCTCATCGGTATCGCCGAACGCCGAAGACGACCAGCGGCACGGTCACGAGGACGCCGAGGCCGAGGCCGGCGAGCCCGCCGTCGAGCGCGCGGAACCCGCCGAGGAGCCCGGTTTCGGGTTCGTCGGGCTGGGCTGGCGGGACCGCGTCGATCGTCGTCGTCCGGCGCTC
Organism: Halolamina litorea; assembly: GCF_026616205.1. NCBI lineage: Archaea > Methanobacteriati > Methanobacteriota > Halobacteria > Halobacteriales > Haloferacaceae > Halolamina > Halolamina litorea. The sequence continues at coordinate 195,294 of NZ_JANHGR010000003.1, read as the reverse complement.
CCCGGCGGTCGTGTAGGCCACTTCGACCGGGACGTTGGTCGCGTTCCCCGCGTCGATCTCCGCGGTCAGTTCGAACGGCGCGAACTCACTCGGACCGACGGTCCCGATGAACTGGTCCCGGCCAGGGTAGGTCGGCACGACATACTCGTTCCCGCCGACGCCGACGACGACGCCGCGGATCTCGCCGTCGCCGACGTTGCCGAGGTTGCCAGCGATCCGGAGTTCGTCGCCGTCCACGCTGAGGTTCAGCCCGGTGATCGAGACGGCGCCGGTGCTGCGGTCGAGGTCGTACGGCCGGGCGACCTCCCGGGACTCGTCGCCGAGGTCGTACTCGACGGCGAATCGGAGCGTCGAGGCCCGAACGTCCGAAAGGTCGACCGACACGCTCGCACTCTCCCCGGGGGCGATGCTGTCGGCGACAGCGATGCGACCCAACTCGGGGACCATGCTCCCGTTCGCGAGCTGCGGGACGACGACGGCGTCCCGGATCGGCGCGTTCCCGAAGTTCGTCACCGTCACGGCCACGCCAGTCGTGTCTTGGCCGTCGTCGCTGCCGTCGTTCGGCTGAAGGGTGTTGCCGCCGCCGAGGGCGCTGGCGAGGCCGGCGAGGCCGCCGCCACCGCCGCCGTCAGCCGCCGGCTGTTGGTCGGCCGCCGAGCGCTCGACGCGGACGCCAACGTCCTCCGAAAGCGGGACGACCTCGACGGAGCGCTCCACGCGTTCCGCGGCGCGCGTGCCGACGGCGGTGGTGTACGCCACGTCGACCGTGACGTTACGGGTGCCCTCGGCGGTCGGGTGGAAGCTGAAGTTCAGCGTCTGGGTCGCCCCCGCGCCGAGGGTCGGGATGGTTCGCCGGGTGCGCTCGCCGTCGATGCCGGAGAGTTCGACCGAGACGTTCCGGATCGCCGCCGTCGTCGGGTTCGAGACAACGACGGCGCCCGGGGAGTCGACGCCGGCGACGAGCCGTCCGAGGTCGGTCTCCACCTGTGGCACCCCGGACTCGACGACCAACGAGAGCGGCCGGCGGACAGTCGTCAGCGTGTCGTTGACGTCGCTAACTGTCGCAAGGACGGTGAGGTTCTTCGACCCGGGCTCGTCGAAGCGCACAGTCACCGGCACGGAGAGCGTCTCGCCGGGCGTGAGCGAGCCGAGACCGGTCGCGGCGCCCAGAGTCTCGTTGCCGTCGACGACCTCGACGCGTTCGAGTGTCGCTGCCGAGGCGCTTCCAGCCGAGAGCCGGACGGTTGCGGAGACGGTCGTCGGGGCGCCGGCAGTCGGCGTCCCCGGGGAGACCGTCGTGTCGGTGATCGTCACGCGGTTGTCCGGGATCGCCCCGGCGGTGAGTCCCGGGAGGCCGGCGATCACGAGGAGAACGGCGATCACGAGGGCAGCGCCGCGAGTACGTAGCATCGGTTAGAACAGGTACGGGTCGGACACCTATGAGTCCTTCCCGCGCGTGCGCGAGAGCGGCCAGTCAGTTCGGTCGATGGAAACGGTGGGGCGAATCATGTCGGAGAGTGGGGTGGGCGTGGCAGTCCGCCCAGACCCGATACGCCGGGATAGGGGCGGAGGAACCCGTAGGGTGTTCATTACTTTCGGGCGCGGCCTCGATACGCGACCTGACCCAGTGTCGGGAACACCACTGATGAAGGAACCAAACGAAGCGATCGACATCGATGAGCGCGTCACCACCATCGTCGCGGACGTGTTCAACGAGGATGCCGAGAGCATTACTCGGAGCACCGAGTTCGTGGGCGACCTCAACGCGAAATCGATGGACATCATCGCGCTGCTGGCCGCCCTGGAAGGGGAGTTCGGCTTCCCGATCTCCGCGGCGGACGTGCGGCGAAACGAGACTGTCGGGGAGGCATCCGACTGGATCAGCCAGGAACTCGACGCTCGTGACGCCTGAGCGTCGACGCCTCGCCGGGAGGTCCGTGTCCCGCGGTAGGGGCGGCCGGACTGGGAACCACCGACCGAACAGCGACCGGACTGCGGAGCACTCATAGCTATGGATATCGCCGATATCGTCTCCGAGGAGTACGTATCGTTCTCGCCCGACACCCGCGTTTCGAAGCTCACCGGGGCGTTCGAGGACGCCGCCGTCAAAGGCGTCGTCGTCCACGGCGACGAGTTCGAGGGGGTCGTCACGAGAAAGCAGCTCGCCACCTCACACCACCAGCCCGACGAGAAGATCGGCTCGCTGACGTGGCACGTCCCCCGGCTTGCCCCCGACGAGGACGTACGGAAAGTCGCCCAACTCATGATCGACAGCGACTCCGGGCTGCTGCCGGTGTTCGACGGCCGCGAACTCAGCGGCGTCGTCACCGTCGACGGCGTCCTCGAGGCGGTCAAGCCGTTCCTCGACGCCGCGACCGTCGCCGAAGCCCACAGCGACGACCTCGTCGTCCTCGACCCCGGTTCAACGTTCGGCGAGGCCCTCCACGTCCTCCGGGACCACCGGATCAGCCACCTCCCGGTCGTCGAGGACGGGGACGCGGTCGGGATCCTGAGCCTCTACGACGTGATCGACCTCACCGTCCGCCCGGAACAGGGGAGCAAAGGCGGGAGGCCGAGCGGTATCGACTCCTACGGCGGCGACATGTCCTCCGGGAGCGGGCGGTCCCACGGCGGGTTCGGGGCCCGCGAGGGGGAGCTCGCCAGAGTCCTCGACCTGCCGGTTCGGGACGTGATGACCACGCCGGTTCGGACGATCGACCCCGAGGCGACCCTCGAAACGGCCGTCGAGGAGATGTTCGCCGTCGACGCCTCATCGCTGGTCGTCACGCGGAACGGGGATCCCTTCGGGATCGTCACCAAGACCGACGTGCTCGACGCGCTCACGTGGGAAGCCGGCGGGAGCCGCTCGGTCCAACTCTACGGCTCCGACCTGATCGACGATATCCAGTACGAGGAAATCGTCGAGATGGTCGAGAAGTTCGACGACCGCGACGGCGGGATGGCCGTCCTAGACGCCCGGATCCACTTCCACAAACACGACGAGAAGTTCCGTGGGACGCCGCTGTTGCGTGCCAGCATCCGCTTACACACCGACCGCGGGCAGTATATCGCCTCCGGGGAGGGGTACGGTGCGAACCACGCGCTCAACGAGGCACGTGACGTGCTCGAACGGCAGATCCGCGAACGGAAAACGTACGGCCGAAGCAAGAAACACCCCGACGAGGAGTTCTGGGAGAAACGGTTCGGCTGGCTGCTCGAGGAGTGATCGGCGCGGGGATGGGGCGGCGGTGGCAGGGGCACCGATGACGGCGGCAGTCGCGGCGAGCCGCCGCCGGTTGCTGTGCACCAACCCGACCGTTAACTCACCAAAGCGACCCGTGTCAGCTATGGAACGCGTCGATGGCTACGACCACCAGCCCGGGAGCCACTGTGGCGCTGGGGCACTCAGGAACGTTACCGACTATTACGAGATGGACTACACCGAGGCGGCGTGTTTCGGTATCGGCGGCGGCCCGGCGTTCGTCCTCTACGAACACCCCGACCGGCCGTGGGTGACGTTCCGGACCAGTCCGTTGTGGCTGGAGCGGGCGTTCTTCGAGCGGCTCGGAATCCCGCACACGTTCCGTGCGGGCGACGACTTCGAGACCGCGTGGGCGAACGTGACGGGCCACATCGACGACGACGATCCGCCGATCCTGTTCCTCGATCCGGGAAGTCTGGACTACCTCGCCGAGGGGCCGGGGCACGTCCCGCCACACGCCGCCGCCGTCGTCGGCTACGACGAGGAGGCGGTGCTGCTCTCTGACGCCTCGGTGCCGTCGCTACAGGAACTCTCGCGCGAGTCGTTGCGGGAAGCGTGGAGCCACGACCGGTTCGTCCCCATCGAGAACGAGTACCTCGTCGTGACGAACGCACGGGCGAGCGAGGAGGGCAACGACGCCGCCGCGGCCGGCCTCCGACAGGCGGCGACGTACATGCTCGCCCCGCTCGAAGTCAAGCGAGACGCCCGAGGGCCGGGTGAGGAGGGGCTCCCGGCACTACGCTCGTTCGCGGACTACCTCGGGACGTGGGGCGACCGCTCGGACTCGACCCGGCCCGTACGAGCGGCTCGCCAAGCGATCGACGAACACGGGGAGGGCACCGCGTATCGGGGGCTCTTCGCGGAGTCACTCGCCGAACTGGGTCAGCGAACTGGGCTCCCTCGGGAACTGGCCGATCGGATGGACGACGTGGGGTCGGAGTGGCGAACGGTGGCCGAACACCTCGCCGAGATCGACGACCGCGAGAACCCCCAACCGGGGAGCTTCGAGGAGACCGCCACCTTCGTCGCGGACATCGCCGATCAGGAGGAGTCGATCTTCTCGGCACTACGACGGGAGTTGGGCGACCGCGGCGAGTGAGCCGCCTACTCTTCGAGTTTCTCGATGATCTGTTCAGCTTGAGACCGCGCGTTCGACTTCCCGGCGGCCTCGGGGACCAGCACCGACTGGACCACCCAGTCGTCGCTGTCTTTGCGGTGACCGGTGCGGACCTTGCTCCCGGGTTCGACCTCGTCGGCGGCTTCTGCCGCCCACTCGGGGGTCCGGATCTCGTCGAACTCGTCGGGGTCGCGGAACCGGACGTGGTAGTACTCGCCCTCCAGTTCGACCAGTTCGGGGTCGGGGATGGCCATACGCCATAGTCGTCGCCCGAACGCCATCTCGGTTCAGTCGGTGACGAACAGTCCAGCTGTGCGGCCGGCGGCTAGGAAGCTCATTACGATGTGTTACCGCCGTGATGAGGGGACGAGCGACGGTCGCACAGTTCGCCGTGCGGGGGCTGTTGAGCGGCCGCAAGCGATCACCATGTCTGACCGAGAGCTTCCCGCCGTGTCCCCGACCCGAGTTTTGGGGGGACAGACGCGGCTGACGAACGAACCGTCCGAAAACGAACCGGCCGACTTAGCGCCAGCGTGGCGTGCGAACCGCGGCGACTGGCAGCCGGGTGAGCATGTCTGAGACAGAGCCGCAGGCCGAGCGATCGGTTCTCGACGGGTTCGCGGAGCGGGTCAGCGGACAGGGGACGCGGCTGGTGTTCCCGGAGGGCGAGGACGAGCGAGTGCTCCGGGCCGCCGCGGCGCTGCACGACCGTGGGCTGGCCCTGCCGACAGTCCTCGGCGACGCCGACGCCATCCACGCCACAGCCGAGGCGGAGGGGATCGCGCTATCCGGTGTCGAGGTGATCGATCCGACGACGGCCGCCAATCGGGAGGGATACGCCGCCGCCTACGGCGAGATCCGTGGTGTGTCGATGGAGACGGCGCTGAAGATCGTCGGCAACGAACTGTTCTTCGGGGGGTTAGCGGTGCGGACCGGTGACGCCGATGGCTTAGTTGGCGGCTGTGTCCGGACCTCCGGCGAACTCATCGCCGCGGGGAAGGAGGTGATCGGGCTCAAGCCAGATGTTTCGGTCCCGTCGAGTTTCTTCGTGATGGCGGCGCCCGACGGTGGCGTGCTCGTGTTCGCCGACGCGGCGCTGAACGCGAACCCCACGGCCGAGGAGCTCGCCGACATCGCGGTAACGACCGGTGAGAGCGCAGCGACGCTGCTCGGGTGGGAGTCACGCGTCGCCATGCTCTCATTCTCGACGAAAGGGAGCGCCGACCACCCGGACGTAACCAAGGTCCGGCAGGCGACCGAGATCGCCCGCGATCGGACTGACAACGGCTACGTTGATGGTGAGCTACAGGCCGACGCCGCGTTGAACCCGGAGATCGCCGCACGGAAACTCGACGACATCGGCCCGGTCTCGGGACGGGCGAACACGCTGGTCTTTCCCGATTTGGACGCGGGTAACATCGGCTACAAGCTCACACAGGAACTCGCCGGGGCCAGCGCGTACGGCCCGGTGCTGCAGGGGTTTGCCGCGCCGATCAGCGACCTCTCCCGGGGAGCGTCCGTCGACGACATCGTCGGGGCGGCGACGATTACTGCTGCGCTCGCCGTGGGTGATCAGGCGTGATCCTCGTGTTGAACGTCGGGAGCACGTCGGTCAAGTACGAACTGTTCGACGGCCAGATGTCCGTCGCGGAGGGGGCGGTCACGAACGTCGGCGAGGGCGAGACGGTCATCAGCCAGACTGTCGGCGGTGAGACCGCTGAGGAGGAGACCGACATCGCGGACCACACGGCAGCGATCGAGGCGGTGCTATCGCGGCTGACCGGCGAAGACGCCGTCGCCCTTGAGGAGCCCGGGGAGATCGAAGCCGTCGGCCATCGGGTGGTTCACGGGGGGCCCTTATCAGAGCCACAGCTGATCGACTCTGCGGTCGTGAAGACGATCGAACGCTACGCCTCGATCGCACCGCTGCACAACCCGGCGAACCTGCGTGGGATAGAGGGCGCCGAGGCCGCCCTCCCCGACCTGCCGCACGTGGCGGTGTTCGACACCGCGTTCCACGAAACGATGCCGCCCAAAGCGTACCGGTACGGCCTTCCCAACGAGTACTACAAGGACCACCGGATCCGGCGGTACGGCTTCCACGGCATCTCACACGAGTACGTCGGCGAAGAGGCAGCCTCGATGCTCGACCAACCGTTCTCGGAATCGACCCTGATTACCTGCCACCTCGGTGGGGGCTGCAGCGTCGCCGCGATCGAGAACGGCCGTTCCGTCGACACTTCGATGGGGTTCTCGCCGCTCGAAGGGCTGCTCATGGCCACGCGAGCCGGCGACCTCGATCCGGCGGTCGTCCAGTACCTCGTCGACGAGGTGGGGATGGACCTCGACAGAGTGTTCGACGTGCTCAACCACGAGAGCGGCTTCGCCGGCCTCTCGGGTGTGAGCGACGACCTCCGGGAGGTACTCGAAGCGGCGGGAGCGGGCGACGAGCGGGCGGAGCTGGCCGTCGACGTGTTCGTCTACCGGATCGTGAAGTACGTCGGCGCATACGCGGCGGTCCTCGGTGACGTCGACGGGCTCGTGTTCACGGCGGGCATCGGCGAGAACGCGCCGACGATCAGGAAGCGAGTCTGTACGGCGCCGGGGCTCGGGACGGAACTGGACGACGAGGCGAACCGGGCAGCGATCGGCGAGCGGGCGATCGTCTCGACGGCGGACGCAGAGATACCGGTGCTGGTCGTCCCGACCGACGAGGAGCTGATGATCGCCCGAGAGACGGCGAGGGTCGCCGACACTGCCTGAGTTCATGCGTGGGATCGGCGTCGACGTCGTCTCGATGGCTCGGACCGAACGCTGTCTCTCACCGGCGTTCAAGCGACGGGCGTTCACCGACCGGGAGATCGAGTACGCGGAGTCTCACAGCCCCACCGTTGCCCAGTACGCCGTGACGTTCGCGGCGAAGGAAGCCAGCTTCAAAGCGCTCGGAACGGGCTGGACCGACGGCGACGACGTCGAAGTCGTCAGAGACGTGCGGGGCCAGCCGCGGGCGGTGTGTCGGGACGGCGAAAAACTGCTGCTGAGCCTCGCTTTCGAAACGGAGTGTGCTGTCGCCGTTGCCCTCCGTCGGTGATTGTTGGTCGGAATCCGTGGAGGAGCGAGAGGAGGGAGGCCGGGCTACTCCTCGACCTCGAAGACGAGGATCGTACTGCCGCCGACCTCCTCGGGCTTGCCGACCACATCGACCGGGAGTTCCTCGTTGCCCTCTTGTATCGCCTCCGGCGAGGAGAAGTCGACTCCCTCGATTTTGGTGAAGAAGTACGGTCCCTCGTCGAGTTGGACCATTCCGTAGGCCATCCGGTCCTCGTCGCGGAAGCGGTAGGACGGCAGCATCGTGCTGGAGTAGTACTGTAGGCTGCCGCGACCGCTCATCTCGGTGAACTCGATGTCGCGGCTGCCACAGCTCCGACACGCCGTCATCGGCGGGAACGAGTGTTCCTCGCAGTCGTTGCAGTGCGTGCCCCAGATGACGCCTTCCTCGAGGCCGTCGTAGAACCGTTTGGCCGTGCGTTCGACTCGCGGTACCCCTTCCGGTGTCTCGGTGATAACTGGTTCTGCCATGGTTAGTCGGCGGCCTCCATCACGGTGACTGCCGTGTGCATGCCGTAGCCGTGGTTGTGCTGTACCGCGGTCTCCGGCTCCGGCGTGATCTGTTTGCGGTCCATCTCGCCGCGGATCTGTTTGACGATCTCGTAGGTCTCGAAGCCCGCCGAGGCCTCCCACGCGTGGCCGACGCCGTGGCGGCCGCCGGTGACGTTCATGGGCTTCTCGCCGTCGTAGCGGGTCTCCTCGTTCATGAACGCCGAGACCGGGTCGTCGAGATAGCCGGCGACTTCACCCAGCGTGGGCTGGTAGATCTGCATGCAGTCGTGGACGTACAGGTAGTCGATATCCGAGCCGTCGATGTCGGCCATCGCGTAAGCTCGCTCGAACGCCCGCTCGTCCTGTGGCATGAGCCCCGGTTGGTCGCCGTACCACGGGAACGACTTGGTGGTCCAGTCGAACCCCGTGATCTCGACGGGGGTCTTGTCCGTGTAGGCCTCGGGCTCGTTCGTGACGATACACGCCGAAGCCCCGTCGACGGCCGTGAGCGCCGACAGCTGGCGCGTCGGCCACGCGAAGAACGGGTTGTAGTCGCTCTGCCAGAACTCCTTGGGGTCCTCGAAGCCGCGGTCGGCAGCCATGTCCTCTAAGGTCTCGTGGCGCGCCGCCTTCGGCGTCATCGAGGCGTGTTCCTTGGCGAGCCGACTGACGTGATACATCAGCTCGTCCATCTCCTCCATGTCGAGGTCGTGGCGCTCGGCGAACCCCATCGTCGGGATGGCGCCGTAGGCCGTCGCCACGTCGTAGGCGTGCTTGTAGGCGTACGTCGTGTCGACGCCGATGTCGGTGAGGTACCAGAGTTCCTGTGGATCGAGGGGCTTGCGTTGCAGTTGGTCCCGGTCGACGGGTTCGGAGCTGGTGATCTCGCCGCCGAGGACGAGCACGGTGTCGTACTTGCCGGCTTTCACCATCGCGTGGGCGATGCCCAAGCCGGTGTTCCCGGTTGAGCAGGCCGTGTCGAAGTGGAAGCCGCCCTTGAGCTGGAGGCCGAGCCAGTCGGCCAGGACGGTTGCGTGGCTCGATACCTGGCTCGTGCTCTGAAGCATGTTTCCGACGTAGAAGCCGTCGATGTCTGCGGCGTCGACGTTCGCGTCGTCCATCGCCTCGAAGGCGGCGTCGGCACAGAGCTCCTCGAAGGTCTTTCCCTTCAGTTGTTCGTCTTCCGTTACGTTGCCGAATTTGGTCGCTCCAACACCGATGATTGCTGGTTCGGTCATTACGGTGACTCCCCTTGTCTCTCCCCGGTCAGGGGGCAAAGTAATACACCGGCAAGTCGGCGTAGGAGCGTCTTAGCCGGCGGGAAATGCTGTGCTAAGACGATCGAACACCGGACGGACCGACCGTCGGTACATCGACGTCTCGCTCGGGGTGTCGGCGACGGCCGAAAAAGGTCTACTGGTTCGACACGTCGCGGGCAGGGACCTACGCGGGGGCGGCGGTCGGCGCCCCGTCGCCATCAGTCAGGTCGAGGTCCGCACGCCGGAGGAACTGGGCGTTGATGGCGACGATGACCGTACTCAGCGACATCAACAGCGCGCCGACGGCCGGTGAAAGTAAGATTCCCCACGGCGCGAGCACCCCGGCAGCCAGCGGGAGCGCGACGACGTTGTAGCCGGCCGCCCAGACGAGATTCTGCTGCATCTTCCGGTAGCTGGCGCGACTGAGTGCGACGAGGCGGGCCACGTCCATCGGGTTGTTCTGGACGAGCACGATGTCGGCCGACTGGACGGCTACGTCGGTGCCGCTGCCGATGGCGATGCCCACGTCGGCGCGGGCCAGTGCCGGCGCGTCGTTGACGCCGTCGCCGACCATTCCGACCAGCTTCCCCGCCTCCTGCAAGCCGGCGACGTGCCGGTCCTTGTCCTCGGGCAGTACCTCGGCGAACACCGTGTCGATGCCGAGTTCGTCTGCGACGGCATCGGCCACGTCGGCGGCGTCGCCGGTGAGCATCGCCACCTCGATGCCGAGCCCGTGGAGCGCGTCGACGACCCGGTAGCTCTCGGGCCGGATCACGTCCGCGAGCGCGAACGCCGCCACCGGCTCACCCCCGCGGAGGAGGTAGACCACCGTCTGTGCGTTGGCGCCCGCTTCGTCGGCGAACGCCCGGAGGTCGTCGGGAACCGCCGTATCGAGCTGTGTGAGGAGGTTCGGCCCGCCGACGTGGACCGTCTCGCCGTCGACGGTGCCGCGGACACCGCGTCCCTTGATCGCCTCGAAATCGCGCGTTTCGGGGACCGTGAGGTCGCGGTCGGCGGCGGCCTCCCGGACCGCGCGAGCGATCACGTGCTCGGAGTCGCCCTCGACGGCGGCAGCGAGCGCGACCGCCTCGGACTCGCCGATGGCGTCGGTCGTCCCGACGCCGACGACGCCGTGTTCCCCCTCGGTCAGGGTACCGGTCTTGTCGAAGACGATGGTGTCCAGGCCCCGGGCGCGCTCCATCGCGGTGCGGTCGCGGATCAACATGCCGTTGCCCGCCGCCAACGAGGTGTTGATGGCGACGACCAGCGGGATCGCCAGCCCGAGGGCGTGGGGACAGGCGATCACGAGCACGGTGACGACACGCTCGACGACGCTCGCGTCGAAGCCCACGGCGACAGTCCACGCGATTGCCGTGACCGCGGCGGCGGCGAGGGCGACGTAGAACAGCCAGCCGGCCGCCCGGTCGGCGAGGCGCTGGGTCCGGGAGGTGCTCTGCTGGGCCTCCTCAACCAGCCGCATGATCCCCGCGAGCGTCGTCTCCTCGCCGGTCGCGCTGATCCGGACCCGGAGGCTGCCGTCGCCGTTGATCGTGCCCCCGATGACCTGGTCGTCGGGTTCCTTCGAAACGGGGCGGGACTCGCCGGTGATCATCGCCTCGTTCACGTCGGACTCGCCGGATTCGACGACGCCGTCGGCGGGGACGCTCGCTCCCGGCCGGACGAGCACCAGATCACCGGCCGCGAGTTCGCCGACCGGGACGGTCTCGGTGTCGCCGTCCTCGGTCAGACGTTCAGCGGTGTCGGGGAGGAGCTTCGCCAGTTCGTCGAGCGCGCTGGAGGCCCGCCGGATCGAGCGCATCTCGATCCAGTGACCCAACAGCATGATGTCGATCAGCGTGACCAGTTCCCAGAAAAAGGCCGTCGTCGGGAACAGCAGGCTCGCGAGGCTGTAGCCGAAGGCAACGGTGATCGCCATGGAGATGAGCGTCATCATCCCGGGGCTGCGCTCCCGGAGTTCGGGGACGGCCATCCGAAGGAACGGCACCCCGCCGTAGGCGAAGACGATCACGGCGAAGACGGGGGTGAGCCACTCGCTGCCGGGGAACGCCGGCACCGAGAACCCGAGCCACCCCTGGAGGGTCTCGCTGTAGAGCAGTACCGGGACCGAGAGCAGCGTCGAGACGACAAAGCGCCGACGGAACATCGCCTCATGGCCGGCGTGCATCCCCCCGTGGTCGCCGTGTCCGCCGTCGTGGTCCCCGTGACCGTGGTCGTGTTCCCCGTGGCCGCCGCCGGTCCCATCGTGGGCGTCGCCGTCCGGTTCGTTGTGGTCGGCGTGATCGGCGTGGTCCCCGTCCGGACCGTCGTGGGAGTGGGGGTTGTTGTCGGCCATGGTGTCCTCGACCCCTGGATATGGGCTGGAGCGTGTTAGTTCATCGACGGATACTGGGACGTAGCCGCCCCTGTACGGCCGGTCGTGTCCATCGGTTGACTCATCTTTGTGAAGAGTTCCCGGACGAAAGCAACACCCACTTGAGTAGCCGATGGACAGTTCTGTCCACGAATGTCCACTCGTGACTCTTGGGTATCGAGCGTCGGGTTCGTGCTCGCCGCGATCGGGAGCGCCGCCGGACTCGGGAACATCTGGCGGTTCCCGTGGTTGACGGCCAGCAACGGCGGGAGCGCCTTTCTCGTCGTCTATCTGCTCATCGTCGTGGGCGTCGGCGTCCCCGGACTGCTCGCGGAGTTCGTGCTCGGGCGGCGGGGGCGACAGACGCCGATCGGCGCGCTTCGCTCCCTCGTCGGTGGCTGGGGAGCGGCGGTCGGCGTGCTGAACGTCGTCACCACGCTGGTGATCCTCTCGTTTTACTCGGTAGTCGGCGGCTGGATACTCCGGTACACCGTGGCCTCGCCGACGGGTGCGTACTTTGCCCAGCCGGGACGGTACTTCGGCTCTATCAGCTACGGGGCGGAGGCGGTGGCCTTCCACCTCGCCTTCCTCGCCATCGTCGCCGGCATCGTCTTCTTCGGCGTGAGCCGCGGGATCGAACGGGTGTCGAAGGTGATGCTCCCGGCTGTCGTGGTGCTGCTGGCTGGGCTGGCGGCGTGGACCGCCACCCAACCGGGGACCACCGCAGGCTACGAGTTCTACCTGAGCTTCGACGCCGACTACCTCGCGGCCAACCTCACCAGCGTGCTCGGCCCCGCGGCGGGGCAGGCGCTCTTTACCCTCTCGGTGGGTGCGGGCTCGATGCTCACCTACGCGTCCTACCTCGACGAGGACACCTCGCTCCCGCAGGACACCATCGTCATCGCCGTCTCGAACACCGTCATCGGCGTGTTAGCTGGGCTGGTCGTCATTCCGCTGCTGTTCTCACAGGGGATCGACCCGGGACAGGGTGGACCGGGCGCGCTGTTCGTCGCGCTGGCGAGCGCGTTCGCGGCGATCCCGGGCGGGAGCGTCGTCGCCACGGCGTTCTTCGGGACCGTCCTGCTGGCGGCGGTCACGAGCGGGATCAACCTCCTCGAGACACCGGTGGGGACGCTGGTCGACAGCTTCGGCGTCCCTCGTCGACGGGCGACGCTGCTGGTCTCGCTGCTGCTCGCCGCGACCGGAAGCGGGTTGGCGCTGGCGAGTTCGGTGTTCACGTTCGTCTCGGGGACGCTCGCGGATCTGCTGCTCTCTGTCGGGCTGTTCGCGTTCCTCGCCATCGCCGGCTGGGTGATCCGGACGGAAGCGCTCGAGGAGTTCCGCGCCGGTGCTGGGGCCTTCACGCCGCTGGCCGAGCCGTGGCTGCTGGCGGTGAGTTGGGTGCTGCCCGTCGTCGTACTGTTCTCGCTGGCCAGTAGCGTGGCGCCGCTGGTCGGCGTCTCACTCGGCCTCGGCGGCCGGGCCGTCGCCGCCGTCGCCGTCACCGTGGCCTGTCGGGCGGCCGTCGCGGTCGCAACCGACGGGTAGCGTCGGTATCGGACCGGGATCCGGCCGGAGCTACGCGGTCGCGCCGACGTGCGTGCCGACCTCGTCGACAATCGCGTCGGCGTCGTACTCGTCCTCTTCCACGTCGAATATCGTCTCGCCGTCCACGCTGACCTCGAAGACGCCGCCGTCGCCGGTCACGAGCGCGACGCGGTCGACGCCGAGGCCGTACGCTTCGAGGATCGACGCTTCCAGGTCCTGTGCTCGCTGGAGGTGGCCACACGGAACGCAGTACTCGATTTCGACGGATGTCATGCCGTCCCAAAGTAGCGAACGCTGTGTGTTAAACCTCACCGTGCTAATGGCGTCGCCAGTACCGGTGTGGTTTTGCCGCCGCGGGGCCGACAGTAGATAATGAGCGACGTTCGACCCGCCGAGCTTGCGAGCCGTCTCGACGGCGGCGACGAGCCGTACGTGCTCGACATCCGGCCGCAGTCGGCCTACGAGTCGGGGGCCATCGAGGGGAGTCACAACGTCCCGGTGTACGACGACCTCCGAGCGGGCGACGACAGCACGCTGCGGGCGCGGCTCGATACGCTGCCCCGGGACGAGGAGATCGTCGTGGTCTGTAAGATGGGCGTCGTCGCCCGCCGAGCGACGGACCTGCTCGTCGAGGAGGGCTACGACGCGAGCACGCTCTCGGGCGGCATGAGCGGGTGGCGCGGCTACCAGAACGGCTCGCTGCTCTACAAACTTCGGTCGCTGCTCTGGCGGCTGTAGCCTCGGCGTGGCTCGCGGGGAGCCACGAGGAAGACACGACGAACGGCTGGATTTCGGCCGGTGCGCTACGACACGGTTCCCGTCGGGGCTTTCTCGATCGGGAGGGCCTCCCGAAGCGCCGCGTACACGTCCGCACAGGAGTCCTCGGGGTCGCGGTGGCGGCCGACGGTTCCGAGGGTTTCCCAGTCGCCGACGACGACGAGGCGGCGTTTCGCACGGGTCAGCGAGACGTTCAGTCGACGCTCGCCCTCGTCGCCGAAGGTGAGGAAGCCCGAACTCCCGCGGTCGTTCGACCGAACGAGCGAGAGGACGATCGCCTCGCGCTCGCTGCCCTGGAAGGAGTCGACGGTGTTGACCTTGATCCCGCGCGTCCGGGCGTCGACATCCGCGAGGGCGCTCTTGATGCAGCTGATCTGGCCGGTGTAGGGCGTGATGACGCCGATGTCCGACTGGGGGACGCCGTGCTCGCGCAGGCGTTGGACCTCGTCGGCGACGATCTCGGCCTCCGCGGGGTTACGGTAGGATTTCCCGGAGGTTCGGTCCTCGCCGCCGGCCACGTCGTAGGCGACGATCGGGTCCAAATCGTCGATCGTCCACCCGCGGTTGCGGTCGGCGGTCTCCAGTTGCCCGTCGTAGAACGCCTCGTTGGGGAAGTCGACGATGCGCTCGTGCATGCGGTACTGTCGGCGAAGCATCGTGCTGACACCGTCGTCGTACGTATCGAGGAGGTGCTCGAACAGGGAGACCTCGGCCTCGCGCTGTTCGAGCTCGTCGGAGGCGAAGGGCGGTAGCTGCTTGTGGTCGCCGGCGAGCACCAGTCGCTCGGCACAGGCGTAGGGGATCGTGCTCGCCGGGATCGAGGCCTGCGTCGCCTCGTCGAGGACGGCGATGTCGAACTCGTCCACGTCGAACCGGCTGGCCATGCTCGTCGTCGCGCCGACCACGTCCGCCTCGGCGACGGGGCCGTCGGTGTAGCGGTCCGCGACGAGGTCGCTTTCTGGGTGGCCGACCCGCCGGATGTCGATCTCCTCGTGGTCGTCGTCGACGGCCATCGCGTGGAGCGTTCCGGGGTCGGGGTCGTCGGCCGAACTGGCACCGACGAGGAGGTTGTCGACCGCCTGGTTCGAGTGGGCACAGGCGAGCACGCGCTGCCCGTCGGCGACAGCCTGCTGGACGATGGCCATCAGCGTCCGGGTCTTGCCGGTCCCCGGAGGACCGTGGATGCAGTACACGTCACGGGCCCGGAGCGCACGCGAGACGGCCGTTTCCTGGAACTCGTTCAACGCGAGATCGGTGTCCACGTCGACGGTGAACGCGGGGGTGAAACCGAGGGACTGCTGGCCGGTCAGCACGTCCCACTTCTCGGGTGTCGAGCGGACCGACTCGATCCCCGATCGTTCGCGGTCGTAGGGGACGCCGTTGAGCAGCGCGAGCACCGAGAACACCGCGCGGTCGTCGGAGAAGTACCGCCGGAGGGTCTCGGGGTCGGGCGAGCGGTCCTCGAAAAAGGAGAGGCCGACGGCGCCGTCCTCGGCGAACGCGACGCGGGCCTCGGCCGGGAACGGCGTCTCGTCCCGGTCGATCCAGACCGTCGAGGCGTCCGGGTTCGGGACCACCAGCACCTCCGAATCCGGGTAGATGTCGTGCTCGCCGGGGATGTCGAAGCGCCGTTCGCCGTCCTCCTCTTCGGGGATGGTAAACACCTCGACGGTGCCGTGGGACTGGGTCACCCGCCGGCCGGTGTAGATGGTCTCCTCGATCCCACCCTCCGTGCGGCTGACGTACCGATAGCCCCGTTCGGCCAGGGCTTCGCGGGTGTCGACACGGTCCCGTCCGCGGAGGCTCTCGACGGAATCGACCAGTTCCTCGTGGAACGATTCCCGCTCGTCGTCGTCCATCGTGACGACCGGCTCCGCACGGACCGCGTTGGACCCCTCATCCGCGCCCTCACTCGCGTAGGACGGCGGCGTCGGCGGGTCGAACGCCTCGGTCCAAAAGCGGAGGCGCCAGCCCACCGTCGTCCCCGCGATCTTTCCGGGGTCGAGTCGGGCCTGCGCGTCCGTGGCCGTATCCCGATAGACGTACGTCGGGGCGAGGCCGCTCGGGCGGTACTCGACGTACTCACCTGTGAGTTCTGCCGAGTCGCGTTCGTGCAGCGGGAGGAGGACGGTGCCGTCGTCGGTGACCAGCGAGTCGTAGGCCTGGAGTCGGTCGAGAGCCGCGCCGATGGGTGGCTCATCGGCGTCGCCGGGGAGCGACTCGACACCGGGTGTCGAGAGAAGGATGGGGTCGTCGCCGGCGAGGAACGCGCCGACGGCCGCATCGAGGAGGTCCGACATTCAGGTAGGAGTGCAGCGCCATCGGTGAAAAACTACCCGTCGGTGGCACGGCCCCACAGCCGGGACCCGCCGGCCCGTCGGCAGCAGGCTATCGATCCGTGGGTAGGTGGCTACCGAACCACGGTGACGGGGACCGGCGAGCGACGGAACACCGTCCGGGCGACGTTCCCGACGAAGATACGCTCGGCGATGGAGCCGCCGTGGCTGCCGATCACGACCGTGTCGAAGTCGGCGGCGCGCTTGACGATCAGTTTCGCCGGGCTCCCCCAGGCTACCTCAGTCTCCACGTCGATCCCGTAGGAGTCGCCGATCTCGCGTGCCCGGTCGAGCACCTCGGAGGCGTGTTCCTTCGCCGCGGTCTCGATGTCCCCCTCGAGGGCGAGGCCGACCGCGCCCCCCATCATCGGCGACGGCTCGCCGACGATGTGAAGTACCACGATCTCGGCGTCGGGGTGTGTTTCGAGCGCGTATCTGAGCGCCTGCTCGGCGAGGTCCGAGTCGTCCATGGGGACCAGCACGCGTTCGACCATATCCGGTGTTGCACACCCGAGGTGATAAATCAGTAGCCACGTGCGAGACGGTTGTGGAGCCGAAACGCATACATACAGAATTTCGCTAACTTACGGTATGGTTTCTCTCTTATTGCTGGTTGCAGTCGTCGCAGCCGCGTTCGTCGGCTTCAACATCGGTGGGTCGTCGACGGGCGTCGCGTGGGGTCCCCCCGTCGGCGCGCGGATCATGAACAAGACCGGCGCGGCAGCCCTGATGACGTTCTTCGTGTTCCTCGGGGGCTGGACGGTCGGTCGGAACGTGATCGACACGCTCGGCGGCGACCTGGTCCCCCAGTCGATGTTCTCGCCGGAGGCGAGTATCGTCGTCTTGGCGTTCATCGGACTCGGGATGCTGCTGGCGAACCTCTACGGCGTCCCCGTCTCCACGTCGATGACCGCCGTCGGCGCTATCGCCGGCCTGGGGCTGGCGACGAACCAACTCGACTACGCCGTCATCGGCTCGATCATGATGTGGTGGATCATCGCGCCAGTCCTCGGCTTCTGGACCGGCGGGCTCATCGGCCGGTACTTCTACCCGTACCTCGACAAGCGGTTCGCGCTCGAACAGTCCGAGGGGCCGCTGTTCACGCTCGACCGCTCCGGCGCGATCCCCACGCCGACGCTCGGGCCCGGGACGACCCCGAAGGAAGCGGTCAGTACGCTGGTAGTGTTGGCCATCGCGTGCTACATGTCCTTCAGCGCCGGCGCGAGCAACGTCGCCAACGCGGTCGCGCCACTGGTCGGCGGGGAGCTGATCGGCGTCAACAACGCCGTCTACCTCGGGACCGCCGCGATCGGACTGGGCGCGTTCACCATCGCGCGCCGGACGATGGAGTCGGTCGGGAACGACCTCACGGACCTGCCGCTGCTGGCGGCGACCATCGTGATGGTCGTGGCCGCGAGCATCACCACCGTCGCGTCGGCGCTCGGGATCCCGATGAGCCTGGCGCTCTCGACGGTGATGTGCATCGTCGGCCTCGGCTGGGGTCGCGCGACGCGACCCGTGAGCGCGCCCGACCTCGTCAAGCAGGACATCGACACCGAGATATCGGTGAGCGCGGTCGCCGCCGAGACCGACGACGAGGTCCCCCCAGTCGGGCAGGAGGACCCGACGAACATCCGCGAGGCTCAACAGCTGTTCGACCCGTCTTCGGTGGTCCGCTTCGTCGCGTTCTGGATCATCGGCCCGTCCGTAGCGACCGCGCTCTCCTACGTGACGTTCACGTTCCTCCCGATCGCCGGCACGCCGTAGCCGGCACGGGGTCCCGCCGGCGACAGGTGCTTCGACTGGCGGGACTCAGCCGGGCTCAGCGGGGCGTGAGCGCCCGAACGACGCCGATGACGAGTCGGTCGAGCGAGTGAGTCGCAGCGCCGTAGGCGGCGAAGAAGACGACCGTCGCGACGGCGTCGAGGACGCTGATCGACGCCCCGTCGACGAACAGCGTGAGCAGCGCGAGCACCGTCTCGAAGGCACGGTCGAACGTCAGCGACGCGAGGGTAACGCCGAGGACCAACGCGGCGACATAGCCCGCAGTCCGCACCGACGACGGCGTCACCCGCGACCAGACGCGCAGATCCGGCTCGTAGCTGCCGATCCCGAGCGCTGCCAACTGCCGGCGGAGTTCGTCGACGACGCTCACGACGAGCACGAACCACAGCAGCGCCGCGAACCCGAACCGGACCGACGAGGCCGACAGCCCGGTACCGGCCAGCACGTCGACGACGACCGGCGTCGCTCGGTCGACGAGAGCGTAGAACAGGATGTAGCCGAACACCGCCTCTACCGGACCGTAGGCCGGGAACTCCTCGCTCTCGGTCCCCTGGCCGTCGTTGCGCTGTTCCATACGGGAACGAACGGTCCCAGAGACCTTCAATATCGACGACACGCCTCGGCGGGCGAGAACGGGAGTGGACCAGCGGGCAGGAACGGCGGGAGGCGACGCTGAGACCTCAGCCGTCGTCGGCCGGCGGGCGCTCGCCCAACCGGCCCTCGACGAACGCCGAGAAGTCGTTTGCGAACGCCTCGACCTCGTGCCAGTCGGTGTACTCGTAGTCCCGGCTGGTGTCGGTGTCGCCGGTGGCATCCTTGGCGATGCGCTTCATGACGAGGCGCTTCAAGAAGCCGTACTCCGAGTAGCGGAGCGCCCCGCCGAACAGCCCGATGCGGTCGGGCTGCCAGTCCGTCTGCTCGACGAACGAGTCGACGTAGTCGGCGGCAGCGGCGCGGCCCTCGGGGTCGTCGGTGGCCGACGACAGCGACAGTTGGAACAGCCCCGTCGGGCGCTCTGCCAGGGCCTCGGCGTTCGCCGAGACGAACTGGACGACCGACTGCTGTGGGTCACCCATGTGGATGGACGTGCCGACGAGGACTGCATCGAAGTCGGCGATGTCGAGGTCGATGGGCCGAGTGGCCGCATCGACCACCGTCGCGTCGTGGCCCCGCTCGTCCAGCGTCGCCGCCAGCCGTTCGGCGACCGTCGCAGTCTGCCCTTCGCCGGTTCCGTAATACACCAGGATCGATGCCATACCGTCGGTAGGGCCGCTCACTCGAAAAGTGTTGTCCGATAACACGTCCGCCGTGAAGCACCGGCCTACGCCGAGGTTAGTAGCGGTCTGGATTCGCGCCCGGCCAGAATCGTGTCTATACTATTGAGGGACTCCCGGCCACCTTCTACTGAAGCACAATGCCGATCCAAGACCTCGTACGAACGGACGTGATGACCGCACACCGTGACCAGTCAGCCGGGAACCTCGCAACGGTGATGAAAGAGGAGAACGTCGGGAGCGTCGTCATCGAGAACGACGGCGAGCCCGTCGGGATCGTGACCGACCGCGACCTCGTGATGGGCGTACTCGAACCACGGGGCGACCCGTCTGCGGTGACCGCCGGTGACATCATGACGGAGACGCCCGTCACCGTCGATCTCGATACGGGCGTGTTCGACGCGATCAGGACCCTACACGATAGCTCGGTACGACGGCTGCCGGTCGTCGACGGGGACGGTGCCGTCGCGGGGATCATCACCCTCGACGACCTCGTGGTCATGCTCGCCGACGAACTTGACGAACTCTCTGGGGTGATCGAGGCCGAATCACCACCGTACTGAGACGGGACATCACAGCCAACAACGGGCGATGCTCACTCGAGGGAGCTACCGTCGAGGAGCGTCCGCAACAGGTCCGGCGAGACGTTTCCCCCGGAGATCGGGAAAACGACGGTGTCGCCACGGATCGCGTCGCGCTGCTGGCGCATCGCCGCCAGACTCGCCGCGCACGCGCCTTCTGCGGGGATGCGATCATCGACGAACAGGTCGCGAGCGCCGCGTTCGATGGCCGACTCCTCGACGAGTTCGAACGCGTCGAGTCGCTCCCGGAGCACCTCCGTGGTCAGCGCGAACGGGACCCGCGTGGCGATCCCTTCCGCGAACGTCTCCATGCGCTCGTGTGGCGCGAGCGTGCCCTCCGACCACGCGCGGTGCATCGCCGGCGCGGCCGCGGACTGAACCCCCGTGACCGTCGCGTCGGTGAGCGCGCCGACGGTGAGGCAGTAACCGGTAGCGCTCGACCCGCCGCCGACCGGGCAGAAGAGGTGGTCGATCTCCGGCAGGTCCTCGACGACTTCGAGCCCCGCAGTGCCGACACCGGCGACGAGCGCGGGTTCGTTGGCCGAGTGGACGTAGCGGTAGGGCTTGGCCGTCGCCAGTTCCTCAGCGTGCTCGCGGGCGTCGTCGAACGTCTCACCGTGGAACAGCACCTCGGCGCCCAGTCGCTCCATCGCGGTCACCTTCGAGGGGTTGGCGTCCTCGGGGACGACGACGGTAACGGGCACGTCGAACGTCCGGCCGGCGTAGGCGACCGACTGGCCGTGGTTCCCGGTGCTCGCGGCGATCAGCCCCTGTTCGTGGAACTCGGGGTCGAGCCCCGAAGCCAGGTAGAGCCCGCCTCGGACTTTGAACGCCCCCGTCGGCAGGGTGTCCTCCCGCTTGAGGTAGACGTCGGCGTCGAACTCGGCGGAGAGAGCTTCGCTCCGCACGAGCGGCGTCCGGGGGAGGTGGCGGTCGACGACACGGCGCGCGCGATAGATGTCTGCCGTCGTCGGCGGTTCAAGGTCGTGGTAGGGGAAGACGGTCGTCTCGTCGGGTGAATCGACCGGCTCGTACCCAGCAGTCATGCTCTCGACGCTGTGGCCGTCGGCTACTAAGCGTTCGGGTGAAAACGCAACTGCGCCCTGAGGAGGGCGTGGCCACAGCGCCGGCGCGAACCGGATCCGAAGCTACCAGACTTACATTAGGTACCTCAGGTGACTGAGCCACCGTAGCCAACATGGCTGCCTAGAGGTTTTCGTCCATCTCCTGTTCATCGGTCTCCAGCTCGCTCCAGTCGATATAGCCGCCCTCGAGGACCTTCCGGACCGTCTCGCCGAGGTCGGCGAGCTCCGTGCTGGCGAGGCTGGACAGGCTGCCGTCGTCGCCGAGCCCATCGGGGATCGACGGGAGCTCGAACCGGACGCCACCCTCCACGGGGTCCCAGTAGAAGTCAAGCGACTCGACGAGGCCGGCGTCGTGGACCGCGCGGTACTCCGCCTCGTTCAGGTCCGTGTACTCGGTCCATTCGCCGAAGGCGTCGTCCCACGCACCCTCTCGCAGTGCCGTCTCCAACTCCTCACGGCGGAGGTCACCAGTGCTGTCGGTCACGTCCGTCGGGTCGATCCCGCTCGGTAGCGAACGATTCGTCAGGTCGGGGGGGCTCGGCGCCTCGATATCGATCGGCATAGGCGGCTATTGGTTGACAGGAACGATAAAGGCCCGCTCGGGGGATTGGCGACCACGGTGCCCGAGGGCGTCGAGCACCTGTAATAGTCAAGCGTACTGTATATCTCCGTCCTCGTCCTCTGATTACGTCGGAGCACGACAATGAGCACACGCAGTAACCCCTTCGAGGACATCGAACAGTTCTTCGAGCGAATGAGCCGGCAGTTCGAGGAGTCGGCCGACGCGTGGGAGAACGACGGGCCACTCGGCCGGTGGGGCGGCGAGGAGATGGCGATCGACCTCGTCGAACACGACGACGAGTTCGTCGTGACCATCGACCTCCCCGGCTTCGAGAAGGACGACGTGGACGTCCGGGTAACCGACCACACGCTCCGGATCGAGGCCGACCGCGAGGAGAGCACCGACGAGGAGTCCGAACGGTACCTCCGTCACGAGCGCCGGGAGCGCTCGATGAGTCGGTCGATCCGGCTGCCCGAGGAGGTCCGGAAGGAGGAGGTGAAAGCCCGGATGAACAACGGCGTGCTGACCGTGACGGTCCCGAAGATGGAGGTCGAGGAAGCCCACAGCATCGAGATCGAGTAGACTGCCCGCCGAGTCGGACCGACCGACGGTCTCCGCGTGGGCAGACCGCGGTGAACGAACCGACAGCCCGTCAGCCGAGGGGGCCGTCCCGCCGAGGCGACAGAGAGATCCACCACCCATGTTCACAGACCGAACCGACGCCGGCGAACAGCTGGCCGACCTCCTCGACGATCACGACGTGGAGGCCGACATCGTGCTGGCGGTCCCGCGGGGCGGCCTGCCGGTCGGCCGTATCGTCGCCGACAGCCTCGGCCTCCCGCTCGACGTGGTCGCCGCACGGAAGATCGGCGCGCCGGGGAACCGGGAACTCGCGATCGGTGCCGTCGCGAGCGACGGCTCCGTGTGGCTGAACCGGACGCTCATCGACGACCTCGGGGTGTCAGAGCCGTACATCGAGGAGCGGGGCGAGTACGAGCGGGCGGCCGCGCTGGACGCCGTCGAACGCTATCGCGGTGATCGAGCGCCGCCCGATCTCCGAGGGAAGACGGTGCTCATCGTCGACGACGGCGTCGCCACCGGGGCGACGACGATGGCGTGTGTCAAACAAGTCCGGAACGCCGGCGCCGAACGCATCGTCGTCGCTGTCCCGGTCGCGCCGGTGGAGACCGTCGAACGGCTCCGCGCCGAGGCCGACGAAGTGATCTGCGTCGAAACGCCGCCGCATTTCCGAGCGGTCGGCCAGTTCTACGAACGCTTCGACCAGGTCAGCGATGACGAGGCGACGACGTTCCTCACGCCGGAGGGCTGACGTGGACGGATCACCGTCGGTCCGGGGCCGGGCAGAGGCAGTGCTGTGGGCCCGGCACGCCAACCCGAAAAGCGGCTGGAGCAGGGTTCCGACGGGCGCCGTGCTGATCTACGCGGTCTACCAGCGGGACACGCGACTCCTGCTCGCCGGACTGCTCTGGGCGGCGGTCAACCCCTTCATCTTCCCCCCGCCGGCGACCGACGAGGCGTGGATGACCCGGGGCGTACTCGCCGAGCGCTGGTGGGTGCGCGAGGAAGGAAACGGGACCGTCGGTCGCACGTACCCGAACGTCTGCAACGCGGCGAGCGCACTCGCGTTCGGCTACGCGCTGCTCGCCGCGTGGCGTCGACGGCCCCTCGGAGCGGCAGTCGGGACGGTGCTCGGGTCGGCGCTGAAGCTCTGGTGGATCGGTGTGCTGGTGCGACGGTACGACGCGACACAGGAGCGAACCGGGGCGGCCTGAGGTGGCAGGCCGGCTCAGGAGACCTCGATGTCGATCCCCCGCTCGCGCTTCGGGAGCGTGATCCGCAGGACGCCCTGGTCGTAGGAGGCGTCGGCGTGCTTCTCGTCGACCCAGACGGGCAGCCGAACGACGCGGCTGACCTCGCCGCTGGCCCGTTCGCGTCGGCGGTACGTCCCCGACTCGGACTCGTCGCCGTAGTCAGCGGTGATCCGGACGCGGTTCTTGCGGACGCTGATGTCGAGGTCCTGCTTGCGGAGCCCCGGGAGGTCCGCCGACACGTGGAACTCGTCGCCGCGGTCCTCGACGTCGACGGGGAACGGCTCCGAGCGGCGCGCTCTGGGGTCGATGGCTGGTCGGATGCGGTCCAGTGGGACTCGCTTGATCGAGGTCATGGTTTCACCACGTCTACATATGTGCCGACGGTGCATAAATGCGGACGCCGACTGACCACGTCGGGGACTGGTCGAGCGGCCACGTGGGCTCGAACGAACAGGGGAGACAGGTTACGGACGGCCGGGGCGGATGGACCAGGTCGGCGGTGATCGACCGTGTCGCACAGTGGCTGGTCGTGTCCCGTCACCATGAGCCAACAGATCCAACTTACACAGGTCGCGGAGAACGTCTACGAGATACCCGAAGACGAGGGGATGGAGGTCCCCGTTCGGGTCTACGGGTCGGCGGCGCTGGTCGAGGAGATGCAGACTGCCGACGACCGCACACTCAGTCAGGGCCGGAACGTGGCGACACTACCCGGCATCCGGAAGTTCGCAGTCGTGCTCCCCGACGGGCACCAGGGGTACGGCTTCCCGATCGGGGGCGTCGCGGCCGTGGACACGGAGACGGGCGTGATCAGCCCCGGCGGGATCGGCTTCGATATCAACTGTGGCGTCCGGTTGCTCCGGACACCGTTGACCGCCGACGACGTGGCGGGTCACGAGGAGGAACTCGCCGAACGGCTCTACGAGACGGTCCCGTGTGGCCTGGGGAAAGGCGGCTATCTCGAGACCAATATGGACGACCTCAGAGGCATCCTCGACGGTGGGATGGAGTGGATGCGCGAGGCGGGTCACGCGACCGAGGCCGATCTCGAACACTGCGAGGAGAACGGTCGGCTCGACGGTGACCCGGGGAAGGTGCCGGCGGAAGCGCTGAGCCGCGGTCACAATCAAGTCGGTTCGCTCGGCTCGGGAAACCACTTCCTCGAGGTCCAGCGCGTCGCCGACGTGTACGACGCCGAGACCGCGGCCGCGTTCGGTCTCGCCGAGGACCGGATCGTCGTGATGATCCACTCGGGGTCGCGCGGGCTGGGCCACCAGACCTGTACCGAGTACGTCCGCCGGTTCGAGCGGGCGTTCCCGGACATCGCCGACTCGCTGCCCGACAAACAGCTCATCTACGCGCCCTTGGACGAGCAGGTCGCCGAGGACTACAAGCAGGCGATGTACGCCGCCGCCAACTTCGCGTGGGCGAACCGGCAGGCGATGACGCAAGCCGTTCGGGAGGTGTTCGCGGACCTCCTGGGCGTGAATACGGTCGAACTGGTCTACGACGTGTGCCACAACATCGCCAAGGAGGAACGCCACCGCATCGACGGCGGCGAGGACACCCTGCTCGTCCATCGGAAGGGCGCGACGCGGGCGTTCCCGGCCGGTCGGCCGGAGATACCCGATGCCTACCGTGACGTGGGCCAGCCGGTGTTCATCCCCGGGAGTATGGGGACCGCCTCCTACGTACTCTGTGGCGGCGAGCGCTCACTCGACCTGACGTTCGGCTCGACCGCCCACGGCGCCGGGCGGTTGAAGTCCCGGATGCAGGCGAAAAAGGAGTACAGCGCGGGGGAACTCCGGCGGACCCTGCGCGAACGAGGGATCTACGTCCGGGCGCGCTCGGGCGGAACCCTCGCCGAAGAGGCGCCGGGGGCGTACAAGGACGTGGACGAGGTGATCCGGGTCAGCGACGCGCTGAACATCGGCACCAAGGTCGCCCGGACGGTGCCGATCTGCAACATCAAGGGCTGACTGGACCGCGGGGCGGCCCGTGGGGACCGCTCAGAGGTCGAGGACCGCCTCGATGACCCACTCGGCGTTCTCCTCGATCCGCATCTCGCTGTAGGTCGGCGCCTTCACGTCGAGCAGGGTGCGGTCGGGCGGGATAGCGACCCCGTGGAGCGTCGCCGAGAGCCTGACGCCGTCGTCGGTCTCCTCGATGGCGAGCGCCGTGGCTCGTGTGACGACGACGTCTTCGAGGTCCTGAAAGAGGATCAGCCGGTCGAGGAAGTCGAACAGCAGGGCCTCGGGGTTGCGGGCGGCGAGTTCGACCTCGCGGGTCGTCTCGGGACCGTCGATCCCCGTCCCGCCGACGAGGGCGGAGACGGCATCGACGACGCCCGAGAACGCGTCTTCGAGTGTTTCGCCGCGAGCTCTGAGTTTGGCGTCGCCGGGATGCTCGAGGAGTTCGAACGACATGGCTACCGGAGTCGTTCGCTCGCAGGCACATTCACGTTAGGGTGGATCACCGATGGTCGGCCCAGGGCGGGTGGATCGCGGGGTCGGCGCTTAGAAGCCGAAGCCCTCGTGGGCGCCGCGGGCCGGGACAGCGATCGGACTACGGGGGAGTTCCGGCGGCAGCGACGACTCGTTGTAGACGCTCGGCGCGAGGTCGTTCGGGCCGTCGGGGTAGAACAGCGAAGCGAGTTCGTGGGCCTGTCCGCGCCCGACCGAGAGCTCGAACTGGCCGCCGCCGTAGAGGGTGATCCCCTTCGCCAGCGCCCACTCGACCGTCTCGAACAGCGACGCGGCTGTCCCGAACCGGGACGGCTTGACGTTGAGCCACGACGGCACCCACGGGCGTGAGCGCACGTCGGCGAGGCTGTGGATCGGGCTGTCCCACGAGACGCGACCCTCAGCGCCCGCAAACACCGGTTGGGTCTCCTCGGTCAGCCGCGGGTCCTCGATGACGGCGTCCGGGAACCCCTCGACGATCCGCCGGTAGAACGCGGGATCGGCCTCGTTGTCAACGTCGGTCCCCTCGTAGTGACCCTTCAGGTCGAGGATCCGGACCGCATCACGGGCCCGCAAGTCGTCGATGAGGTCGTCGCTCCAGTCGGGGGTGGGGTCGAGCTTGAAACCGATGCCGGGGTTGCGAGAGCGGATCTCCTCGACGCGGTCGGCGCTCGGCGGGTCGCCAAGCCGCGTGCTGGCGACGAAGCGGACCGGCTGGTGCTCCCGGTCGAACAGGTCGGGCAGCGTGGTGTCGTTCTGGCGGAGCACGAGGTCGAGCGCCGCCGACTCGACGGCCCAGCGGCGGTAGTCGTGGGAGTCGGCGCGCTCGGGGCCATCGCCCGGGAAGAGGTCGACGCCATCGAGCGCCGCGGAGAACTCCGCGAACGTGAACGAGCCGGTGGGGAGGGTGAAGCGACCGTCGTCGATGGCGTCGGCGACACGCTCGTGGTCCTCGGTGTCGTAGGTAACGTCCTCGCCACGGCCGGTCTCGCCGTCGCCGGCGAGTTCGAAGACCGTCGTGACGCGGGTGAAGTCCGAGGAGGTGTCCTGCTCGAACTGTTCGTAGTCGAACCCCTCGACGGTGAGCGGGAGGTCAGCGAGTTCCCGGTACAGCGCCGAGTCGGGCGTGGTGTCGGCCATACCGGACGGTGGGCTGTGAGGGGGAAAACTCCGGCGGCGGGCGAACCGAACACCGGCGTTCTTAACCAACACACGTATGCTCTCCGCGCCGTGTTGGTTAATCGAGTCACGATGCCCGACGACCCGTCCTCGCCCGAACCCCCGGAAACCCTCTCCGAGAGCGTCGTCGAGAGTGTCGCCGATCTGGACGCCGAGGAACTGACCGCGCTTGCCGACTACACGAGTGCACTGTCCGACTACGCGGGTGCCCTCGCGACCCACCGTCGAGAAGCCCGGCAGTCGGCCGAGGAGGTGAGCGGCGGGACGGGCGACGATGTCGCCGGCGCGGACGATGCGGACGACGCCGGCGAGGACCGTACCGACTCGATCGCGGATGCTGAGGACCGCCCCGAGGGTGTGCCGGCGAAAGCCTCGACGACGATCAAGGAGATCAACGGCAACCGCTATCACTACTGGCAGTGGCGGGACGGCGACAAGATCCGGTCGCAGTACAAAGGCCCGGCAGATGCGCCGGAGTGAGCCGGTTCAGACACCGGGGACGCCGATGGCTTCGAAGCTGGCGAACCCGAGCACCCCGAGAATGTAGAGGACGATGACGGACGCGAGCCACGCGATCATGGCGATGGCGGCCGCGTTCAACCAGCCGCCGGGGTAGCGGGCGTTGATGACGGCGACGTACGCGAGCAGCGCGAGCAGGGGGCCGAGGAACGGGATCCAGCCGACGAAGAAGGCCACTACGACCCAGATGACGGCGCCGATGAGTGCGGTGATGATCGCGTAGCTGTAGTCGTCGCGGTCGGTGACGACGCGGGCACCGACGTAGATGCCGAGCGCGCCGATCAACAGGCTGACGAGGAACACGATCACCGAGTCGATGAGCGCCATGGCTCCCGTCGTGTCCGGAACCGAATAGTTATGAGGCCGTTCCGGCCGGGCTACGAGGCACCTACCCCGCTGAGTCGGACGACTGGAGGACCGGCGTCGCCTACTGGGACTCGTTGCCCGTCGTTCCGTTCGGCGCTTCGGTCATCGTTCCGTTCGGTGCCTCCGTCGCCGTTCCGGTCGTGTCTCCGTCACCCGGGGGAACGATCGCCAGCAAAACACCGGTGTCGCCGTCCGGAACGGGGTTCTGGCTGGCGAGGACGGCGACGCCGCCGTCGGCCGTCTGTCCGAACATGCGGACGAAGTACGGGAACTCCCCGCTCACGACGACCTCCTCCATCTCCCAGAGGTCCTCGACCGGCACGGCTCCGGGGTCGGCGCCACTGTCTCCGTCGGCGGGTGTCGCCGTGGCCGTCCCGTTCATCCCGCCGTTAGCGGCGGTCTCGTTGCCGGCCGTGTCGTTACCGATCGTGTCGTTGCCAGCAGTCTCGTTACCGGTCGTGTCGTTCTCGGCGGTCTCGTTTCCGGCCATGTCGTCGCCGGTCCCAGTTTCGCCGCCCGTGTCGAACCCCTCAGGAGGCGTCGCGGCGAATATGCGGCCCTCTGGGGCGGGCCCCGACGTGCCTCGCGTCCACGTGCCGAAGACGTACTTCCCGGCCAATTCCGGGATCGTCGACGCCTCGTACCGGTGGCCCCCGATGATGGTGATTCCGACGCCCGTTCCCTCATAGGTGTGCGGGAACTCCACGACGGGGTCGATCAGGGGGTCCCCGTTGTAGGGCGGTTCCGCGGGCCCGGTCGACGGGCAGTCGGTGATCGCTGCCGGGTCGCTCGGGCTGTCGGTGCTGAAGCAGTGGGTACCCTCCTTGACGTTCCAACCGTAGTTGCCGCCGGCTTCGACGACGTTCGCTTCCTCGAAGAGGTTCTGACCGGCGTCGGCGACGAAGCAGTTCCCGGCGCTGTCGAAGGAGATCCCGTAGGGGTTCCGGAAGCCGTAGGCGTAGATCTCCTCGCGGGCCGACGTGTCGACGAAGGGGTTGTCCTCCGGGATGCCGTAGGGCTGGTCGCCCGACTCCGAGTCGACGTCGATCCGGAGCACGTCCCCGAGGAGGTTCTCGAAAACGTCCTGCCCGTTGCCGCCTGCGTTCGGGGAGTACCAGTCTTGGACGTGACCCGGTCCCTCGTCGTTGGCGCCGCCGCCGTCGCCCGTCGGAACGTAGAGGTAGCCGTCCGGGCCGAAGGCCATGGGGCCGCCGTTGTGGTTGAACTGGGGCTGTTGGAGTTCGAGGATCGTCCGCTCGGAGTCGGGGTCCCCCGCGGAGCGGTCCTCGGTGGCGGTGAACTCGGAGACGACGCCGACGTGGTCCCAGCCATCGGGGGTCTCCTCGTTCGCCGGCGCGCTGTAGTGGAGGTAGAAGCGTCCGTTGTCGGCGAACTCGGGGTGGAAGTCGATTCCGAGCAACCCTCGTTCGTCGTACGAGACGCTGTCGGCCGACTCCCCGCCGCCCACGTCGACCATGCGGTCCGAGACGTCGATGAACGGGGTCTCGGAGCGGCCCTCCTCGGTGATCGTCCACACTTCGCCGGTCTGGTCGGCGACGAACTGCCGGCCGCTGTCGTCGCCGGGCAGGGCGTGGTCCGTCGGCGCGGTCATCCCCTCGGCGACGACCTCGAGGCCGACCTCGGCACCGGGACTGAAGAAGCCGGCTCCGGCACCCTGCTCGGTGGTCGCGTCCTCGGTCGCCGTTCCGGTCCCCGTGCTGCTGCCGGTCACTTCGATATCGCCGACCATCGTCGTCGGGTGGACCTCACAGAGGTACGTCGCCATCTCCTCGGTGGCGGTGAACGTGACCGACTGGGTCGCCCCCTGCTCGGTGATGATCTCCGTCCGGAGTAGCTGCTCCTCGTTGGCGTCGAGGATCACGAAGTTGTGTGGCTGCCCGTCGACGTTCTCCCACTCGACGGTGTACTCCTGTCCCGCTTGGAGCGGGAGTGTCGGGTTTGCCCCGAGGATCGACTCGGGGGACTGCCCCTGCCACGCCTCTACCTCCCCGTCGAACACGAACGTCGTACTCTTCTGCTGGGCGGCAAAGCCCGCGAGCCCCAAACCGAGGCCGGCGACGCCGACGCCCTGGAGCAGACGTCGGCGCGAAGTGCTTGATTCGGCCCGTTCCGGGCCGTAGCTGTCCGACTCGTCGTCGCGTTTGCCGGGTTCTGGATGCTTCTCCATGACGTACGCGGGTTCGGCAGCGACGAGCTTCGTTATAAATAACCAATCCGAGACGTGTATCGAGTAAGGTCGGACACGCGTGTGAAACGTCACATTACGCGCTCCATCGAGAGGGAGCTCCTGCACGCGACGGCCGTCGACCACTTCGCACGACCGGAGGCGGGGTTTCGGGACCGCCGAGCGAAAAAGGCGACCCTACTGCTGGAGCGGCCACCGGGCGTCGATGATCCGCGTGCCGGCGTTCGTCGGCACGAGTCGCCGGCGCCATCGGCGCCGAAGCTGGGGGAGGTACCGGTGGCTACTACGGTGGACGAGGTACCGCATCCAGCAGAGCTACCTGAGGTGACTAAGGTAACTAAGATAACTCGGGTAGCTGTTTCGGCTTTGGTGACTGATGTGCCGGGGGTAACTGCGCGATGTGTGCGACTGTGGCGACGATCCAGGAGCTGACACCCGTGAATCCGGCCGCGTTCGACACCACATTCACCTTAGGTAACTAAGGTAGCGTGGGTAGATTCGGCAGCTCAAGCGCCTGCGGCAGCTACCGTAGGTAGATTCAAGTGGGTGCCCGACGGTTCGACGTACGAAAACAGCACCTACTGCAGGTGTACTAGGTACCCAAGTTACCTTAGGTACCGTAGCTGCAGTAGCTGCTTCAGAAATCCATGACTGAGACAGCACCTCGGGCGGTCAGCGTCGGCGTGTTGAAGGGGGGGTTCGGTAAGACGACCACCGCGATCAACACCGCACGCGAACTCGCCCACCGGAACGACAGCGCCCTCGTCGTCGACCTCGACGACAACGGCCACATGACTCGGCAGTTGGGCTTCGAAGCGGAGTTCACGAGCGAGACCAACCACACGAAGCGCGTCCTCGTCGAGGGGGAGGACCCGACCCAATACACCGTGAACGTCGTCGACGGCCTCGACCTGTTCCCGGCTCACACCGAACTGGAGTCCGTCGAGAACGAACTCCGGAACGCGACGATGGGGAGTGCGCGGCTCCGCAAGCACCTGGTCGACCCGCTGCTGGGGGAAACCTACGACTACATCGTCGTCGACTGCCCGGCGAACCGCGGGAAACTGAACGACAACGCGATGTACGCGACGGGGAACATCATCATCCCGCTCAAACCCGAGAGCGGCTACGACTCGGGGCTCTCGAACACGATCCAGCGGCTCGTCGAGGACGCCCGCGAGTACTTCGAACTGAACATCCTCGCGGTGACGCCGACAGCGCTGAACAGCAGGATCGATCAGGACACCCGCGACCGCGGGCTACTCGAACAGCTCAACTCCCTCGACATCGCCGACGACATCGTCCCGTCCTACGCCCGGATCACCGAGGAGGAGTGGGACGCCATCGACGCCGGCGAGTACGACGGCGGCCTGCCGGGGATCCGCTTCCGCGGGTCCATCGACGCCGCCCACGACGCCGGGCTGCCGGTTCGTGACTTTGACGGCGACTGTGACCAACTGGAGAACTACGCCGAGTTGGCTTCGATCGTCGAGCGTGGAGGGATCGACCGATGACGGGGTTCGACGACCTCAACGAAGCCGGCAAGGAGCAAGTCGCGGCCGCCGACACCGACGAGGAGGCAACCGACAGCGTCGCGGCGAACGGTAGCGCCATCGAGGGCACCGACGACGCGGGAAGCAACGCTGGCGACGAACAGGAGCCGGCGTTCCCGTTCGACGAGGCGGTGCAGGCCCAGATCTATCCGCGGAAGACGACCCACGACGAGTTCGAGGACTTCCTCGACATCGACGTGAAACGGCTCCTCCGGGATCGCGGCGTCAGGAACGAGGCGGGGCGAGAGCTCCACGAGGCGGTGTTGCGCGTGGCGATGGAGCACCCCGAGGAGATCGCCGACGAACTGGCCGCAGGGCGGGAGGAGTAAGCTCACTCGAACGTGGGCATGCTCATCCGACCCAGTTAGACGTTCGAACCAGAATCGACACCTACCTCCGTCCCCTACCTGCTCCGTGACCCATCGAACCGGAGTCGAGCCGGGCGGCGACCGGCTCTCGCCGTCAGAACGGCAGGTAGACCGGCACTTCGATGTGGGGAATGGCGATCCCGAACAGTTGGAGGGAGTGCGCGATCGGCATCCAACCCATCGCGAGGAAGGCGACGCCGAGGGCACGGTGGAGCAGGGTGCGGTGTCGCTGCCCGACGGCGCCGATAACGGTGCCATAGAGGAACAGCGTCGGGAACGTCCCCAGCCCGAGCAGCGTCAGCGAGACGGCGCCGACGGCCGGCGATCCCTGTGCGAAGGCATAGAGGAACGCCGGGTAGAGGATGGGGCAGGGCAACAGCCCGTGGACGAGCCCCAGCCCGAAGATGCCGGGGCCGTTGGCCCACTTCTCGACGCGCCCGGTGAGTCGGCCGTAGACCGCGCCGAACCAGCTCCCGCCCCCACCGAAGAGCCCGTGGCCACCGAACTGGCCGAGGGCGTACCGGGCGCCGACGACGAGGATCAGCACGCCGACGACCAGGCCGGAGACCGCTCGGACGGTGTCGCCGATGGCAGTTACCGTCGACGCCGCGCCGAAGACGACGGCTCCCAACGAGCCAAACAGCGCGCCGATGAGGGCGTAGCTCACGGTCCGGCCGGCGTTGAACAGCGCGTGCTGGCGCACCTCGTAGAGCGAGAGCACGCCGTCGCGGCCCCCGCTGTCCATCTGGTCGGCGTACATCGTCACCAGCGGCCCGCACATCCCCAGACAGTGGGCGCCGCCGAGGACGCCGACCACGAGGAAGACGGCGATCTCGACCTCGCCGGTCGGCAGCGGCCCGACGTGGGCCGGAAGCCCCGCCGGGATCATCGCCCACCCCACGGTCCCGCCCGTTGTCGGGCACACAGCGTTCGGTCACGGATCACGACCCAACACTACGAGGGCTGTGGGGTTTGCAGTTCTGGTGTGAGTGTCGAAGCGTCGTGTCCGAGCAAGGGATCGTTCCAGCCGACGACCGGGGTGGCCGGGCGATGACGGCAACAGCTGTCGAGGACGGCGAGTGTGCGCTTTGTGGCCTCTCGCTGGCGCGCGGTCGCGTCGAAGGCGAGGACGCGGTGTACTGCTGTACCGGCTGTCGGGACGTACAGAACGCCCTCGGCGACGCCGCGATCGAGGCCGACGACGTGCGCGAGGCGAAAGCCGACGAGACCGCCCTCGACGAGGAGCCACCCGAGGGTCACGAGCGCTCGTACTACCACGTGAGCGGGATGCACTGTACCACCTGCGAGGCGTTCCTCGAGTCCGTCGCCGGCGCCGAGGAGGGTATCAGCGGCGCACAAGCGAGCTACGTCACTGAGACGGTCCGGGTCGACCACGACCCTGAGAGAGTGTCCGAGGAGTCGGTCCGGGAGCGACTGACGACGGCGGGCTACGTGGCAAACGACCGGGAGGGGCAGAACCCCGGCGTCACCGCTGAGGACACGCTGCTCTGGCGGATCGCGGCCGGCGCGATGCTCGGGATGGCCGTGATGATCCCGTACCTCGTATACATCTACCCGGTCCACTTCGGACTCTACCCGCCGTGGCTGGCCGAGATGGCCGAAGCACAGCTACAGGGCGCGACGTACTTCTACGTCGTGCTGGCGCTGCTCACGTCGATCGTACTGTTCGGCGTCGGTGGCCCGATCCTGCGTGGTGCGATCGTGAGCCTGCGCGCGAGGTCGCCGAACATGGACTTACTGGTCTCGCTGGCGGCGCTGAGCGCGTTCGCCTACAGCACGCTGGCGGCCGCGCTCGGCCGGATCGACATCTACTACGACGTGACCGTGGCGATCATCGTCGTCGTCACCGCCGGCAACTACTACGAGTCCTCGATCAAGAACCGCGCGATGGGGCTGCTCTCGGAGCTGAGCGGCGAGCAGGTCTCCGACGCCGTGCTGTTGCACGACGACGGCTCGACGACGACCGTCGACGTGGCCGATCTGACGGGTGGCGAGCGGGTGCTCGTCCGGACCGGCGACCGGATCCCCGTCGACGGCGCCGTTATCGACGGCGAGGGGACCGTCGACGAGGCCGTCGTGACCGGCGAGTCCCTCCCCGTCTCGAAGGAGCCGGGCGATCGTGTCGTCGGCGGTGCAGTACTGGCCGACGGCTCGCTCACCGTCGAGGTCGGCGAGGGCGCCACCAGCAGCATCGATCGGGTGACGAGCCTGCTGTGGAACCTCCAGAGCGCCAACGGCGGCGTCCAGAAGCTGGCGGACAAGCTCGCGGTGATCTTCGTTCCGACGGTGATCGTACTGGCGACGATTGCGGGCGTGGGCTATCTCGCACTCGGTGCCGAACCCACCCGGGCGGTGCTGATCGCGCTCACCGTGTTGCTCGTCTCCTGTCCCTGCGCGCTGGGGCTGGCGACGCCGCTGGCGGTCGCCTCGGGGATCCGCGACGCGATCGAGCGAAGCATTGTCGTGTTCGACGAGACGGTGTTCGAGCGCTTCCGCGGCGTCGACACCGTCGTCTTCGACAAGACGGGGACGCTGACGACGGGGAACCTCGAAGTGAAGGAGTCCGACGCGCCGGACGCGGCGCTCGCGGCCGCGGCGGTCCTCGAAGGGCGTTCCTCACACCCGATCGCGGCGGCTATCGCCGACGCCGTCGAGAGCGACTGGGACGACGACCCCGTCTCTGAGTTCGAGAGCCACCGGCAGGGTGTCAGCGGTGTCGTCGACGGCCATGAGGTCGTCGTCGGGCACCCGGACCTGTTCGGCGAGCGGGGTTGGCCCGTCGGTGAGGAGCTCCGCGACCGGGCGTCGACGGTTCGCTCGAAGGGCGACCTCCCGATCCTCGTGGGCCGGGACGGCGAGGCGGTGGGGCTGCTCGTGCTCGGCGACGAACCCCGACCGGGGTGGGAGGAGACCGTCACCGGCCTCGCCGACCGCGGCGTCGACGTGGTGTTGCTCACCGGCGACGAGACCGAGGCGACGGCGACCTACCGCGAGCACCCCGCGATCGACCAGGTGTTCGCCGGCGTTCCCCCGGAGGGGAAAGCCGAGACCGTCAGACGGCTCGGTGCCGGTCGGACGCTGGCGATGGTCGGCGACGGCACCAACGATGGGCCGGCGCTGGCGAGCGCGGATCTCGGGATCGCGCTCGGAAGCGGCACCGCCATCGCCGTCGACGCCGCCGACGTGGCGATCATCGACGACGACCTCGGCTCGCTCGAGACCGTCTTCGACCTCTCGAAGGCGACCGGCAAACGGGTGAAACAGAACATCGGCTGGGCGTTCTGCTACAACGCGGTCGCCATCCCGCTGGCGCTCTCGGGGCTGCTGAATCCCCTGTTCGCCGCAGTGGCGATGGCCGCCAGCAGCCTGCTGGTCGTGACGAACTCCTCGCGGCCGCTGCTGGAGGAGTAGGTCCGAGCCGGCCCCGCGCGTCGCCGGGGGCGACGGCCCCGGACCGATCACGCCTTGCACACGGGCCGGCTCACTACCGTCGAATACCCATGGATATCCGACCGTACAGCGAGCGTGACGCCGACGCGGTCTTCGAAGTGCATCGCCGTGCCTTCGGCGGACGGACTGACGAGGCACGCATCGTGCAGCGACTGCACGACGCCGACGAGGCCGTGGTCTCGCTTGTCGCAGTGATCGACGGGCGAGTCGTGGGTCACGTTCTGTTCTCCCGAGTGACTGTAGCTGACTGCGACGTGGCTATCGAACTGGTGGGGTTGGCGCCGGTCGGAGTCCTTCCGGAGAACCAGAACGACGGGGTCGGTTCGTCGCTGATTCGGCAGGGGCTGGCGGCGTGCCGTGCGGCCGGCGTCGACGCGGTGGTCGTGCTGGGTGATCCCGAGTACTACTCCCGGTTCGGCTTCGAACGCGCGAGCGAGTACGGACTCGGGAACGAGTACGGCGCCGACGAAGCGTTCATGGTCGAACCGCTTCACGGCGGCGCACTGGACGGCGTCGACGGCGTCGTCACCTACCGACCGGAGTTCGAGCAGGCGGAGAGCTAGCGGACCCCTCGGGTACGCTGTTTCGTCCCCACTACTGCTCGAAGGGCGCCGCTGCGTCGTGCTCGGTCGAGCCAGTCCCGAACTGCAACCGTCTTAACCAACAACCGGCCTGAATGGCGCGGTGTTGTTGGTTAAGACTCCGGCCATCACCCCGGGTGTCGAGTGTAAAACCGCCGGATACAGGCTTTTTGAGGGTTCTCAGGGGTTCGCCTATCGGCGAGAGTGGGTAGCGTGTGCGTCGGATGCCGGCCATCGGCGCCGATCACTGTCGCTGTCTATCGGCGTCGGTCACCGTCGCCGGTACCGAATCACCCCGGGTGTCGAGTGTAACGTGACCGGGTGTCGGGACGTCGGCGCCGAGGGCGAAGCGATTACCGTGACGTTCGGGGCCGGTCCGAACGGTCTCGCCGTCGAGAGGCCCGAGCTACGTCGCCCCCACCCCTCGTGTCGAGTGTAAGTTCCCGGTATCAGCTTCGAGAGCGTTCGTAACGTCGTTTCGGTGCTCGCGTGTCGAACGGGTGCGGGCTCGGACAGGTCGACCACCCCGGGTGTCGAGTGAAAAACTGGCCAGCAGGCTACTCGCTCTCGGAGAAGCGCTGATCGGACTCGATGGCGGTCTGGACGACCCCGGGGTCCTCGAGGAGGTAGTAGAAGTTCGTCATCCCCTTCCCACGCCCGCGGCCCACACGGTCAGTGACGCCGAGGATGTCGAGGAACGCCTGTTCGTTGAGCCGGTCGGCCAACCGTCGCTGCGAGAGCGCGTCGATGTCCAGCCGCTCGGTCAGTTGCTCGTAGCGCTCGTAGATCTCACGGGTCGCGAACTCCTCGTCGTTCTTGGCGTCGGCGATGAGCGAGAGCGCGTAGACCGCCGCTTTCGACTGCGTCGGCTGATCCTGCAGCAGTTTCGAGAACCGGTCGACGTCGGCTTTCTCCCTGGCGTTCCTGACGTGTTCCTCCCGAACAAGGTCGTCGCCGTCGTCCTTGGCGAGTTCGCCGGCGTTCCGGAGGATGTCGAGCGCCTTCCGAGCGTCGCCGTGCTCCTGTGCGGCGAACGCCGCCGCCAGCGGGATCGCGTCGTCGGTGAGCACGCCCTCGTGGAAGGCGTCCTTCCGGTGGCGCATGATCTCTCGGAGTTGATTGGCGTCGTACGGTGGGAAGATGAACTCCCGCTCCTGCAGGCTGCTCAGGACGCGCTCGTCGAGGCTGTCCTTGAACGAGATCTTGTTGCTGATCGCGAGGATGCCGACCTTGCAGGTGTCGAGTTTGCCGGCCTCGCCTGCCCGGGAGAGCTGCATCAGGACGTTGTTCTCCTGAAGCTTGTCGACCTCGTCGAGGATGATGATCACGACGTCGTGGCGCGCGTCGAGGACCCGCCAGAGGCGGTCGTAGTAGGCGTTCGTCGAGAGTCCGGAGAGCGGCACGGAGATGTCGGTCTCGTCGGGGTCGTTGAACGCGCGAGCCAGCTTGATGACGACCTGCGTCTCGGTCGTCGCTTGTGTACAGTCAATGTAGGCCCGCTGTAGTCGTGTGCCCTGTTCCTGGGCGAACGCCTCGGCACTCCGGGTGACGTGTTTCGCGACGAGGCTCTTGCCGGTCCCCGTCTTGCCGTAGATCAGCGTGTTCCGGGGCTTGCCGCCGCGGATCGCCGGATGGATGCCGTTCGCGAGGTCGGAAATCTCGTCCTCGCGCCCGATGATCCGGTCCTCGTCGGGGATGTGCTCGATGTCGAGGAGTTCCTTATCGGCGAAGATGGGGTCCTTGCTCTCCCAGATGGAGTCGAGGGAGCTCTGTGCCTCCTCGCCCATCAGCCTTCCACCCGACTTTTCCGCTCCATGTTACACACGACAGCCGGTGTGGCACTATAAAGATGCGGGATGAGACACACCGGGCGTCGAGAGTATCCACCCGAATACGTCCGATATAGGCCGCTAGAGTGCTGAATACACAACTCACGCTTCTCGTCCCGGTCGACGGCCGGAGAACCCCAGATGTCGAGTGTAACGGTTGAGATATCCGTGTTAATGTCACCCTATACTGCCAGGTCCGACCCCGGGTGTCGAGTGTATCCGTTGACGTTTCTGGTACTCTCGCCCCGTGTTGCCCGAGACCACCCCAAGTGTCGAGTGTATTCAATTGGCCGACGACGTCGACGTGGCGTCCCGGCAGATCACGCTGTCGGTACCGACTATACCTCAGGGGTCGACTCGCTCACACGAACGGCGAGTGGGGGAACACACACACCCCGGGTGTCGAGTGTAAATGGCCAAAATAGTGGGGGTGGGGGGTCGCTTCGCCGCGTTTACCAAATTGGGACGGTAGACGGTACAGCGACGACAACGCCACGAACAGTAGTTAGTAGACTCCTACTTCGTGTCTGGGACTGCTACTACTACTACTATCTATATCTATGGTATATATTTTATTGTAGCAGCAAAACAGACATCTGAGAACGCAAGAAGAGAGTAACCCACACGTCCTGAATTGTACAGTCGCGCCGTCTTTTAAGTAGCATTTGTTCGGCTGCGGCCATCCGCCATGATCTGTTCGGGCCTCGACGACAGAACGTCCCGATGGATCGAGGAATCGACGAGGTCGTGCTGGATCTCGTGTACACCACCGTCCTACTCTGCGCTTTCGCCACTTCGGCCGATTCGTGACCGCGTCGTAGAAGGACTCCCACCACCGTATTTTGGCACTTACACTCGACACCCGGGGTGTGTGTGTTCCAGCGAGCCTCGATTTCGGCCAGGGAACTCACCCTCGACACCTTCGTCATCCAAGGTCACCGTTTAGTATCCTCACGACCAATCGTGTTATCTGAAAAACATGGTCTCTCTACCTTCACCGGCCGACTGCCCCGGCGTGATCGGTGCGGTGATCGGCCTCGTTGGCGTCGTACTCAGCGTGTTGATGATCGTCGTCTGGGAAACAGTACCGCTCGGCTGGTACGTACTGGTCGCGAGCGGGACGCTCTGGGGCTTCTCGATCCTCTTCTGTATGATCTTTGAGTGGGATCACATCCCCTACTTCGGCTCGTGAACTACCCCACCTTGGTTCTCTGGTGATACCGTTCGCTTCCGTCAGCGTCCACCCATTACGGCGACGCCACTCCGAGTGGGTCGGCCGTCGAAGTGGCAGTAACTAGCCGGAGGAACTGTCCCGCGTTCGTGAGGAGTTTGTTCTCCGCCTTGCGGAGGTGTTCTTCGTAGGTTGAGCGGGCAACGGTGGTCCCCTCGGCTAACTCCCGCAGCGTGGTCTTCCGTGGCTGTTCGTAGTAGCCTCGTTCGAGCGCGACCTGGAGCGCCGCCAACTGTCGGTCGGTGAGGTCCTCGAACAGCCGTCCGGCCGGTGCCAGCATGGTGTGTGGGATCTGTGTCTCCGAAATCGCCGTCTTCGAGAGCAGTTCGATGTCCCGGTCGGCCCGGAGGTCGGCAAGCAGGTCCCGCACGTCGTCCTCGTCGAACGCGATTACCGTGTAGTGTTCCCACCCCTGTCGGTAGATCGTCGGCGACTGGTACAGGCAGTTGTGGTCCTCGAACCGGTCGACGATCGACGCTTCGAGCGAACAGAGACAGGAGCGAGTGACGACGTGATAGCCCTCGTCGTTCGCCGATTCGTGTAGCACGGTCCCGATCTCGTCGATCTCGGCGAGCAGTTCGTCGGTCGGCGTCGCCGCCGTCGAGATTTCGAGCACCTGGCAGTCGCTCAACGGCCACTCGCGGATCGTCAGGTCCGGGTGCCGTTCCGAGATCCGTCGGTACGGACACTCGTGTCTGACCCGGATCGAGGCCTCGTACAGACCCATACCGACAGGTTCGGGAGTGCAGTGATTAACGGTACCGGTCATGACCGGCAGTACCCATATCCCCGTACCGTACCAATCGAAAGGTACTGATGGCGGCGTCCGTCGACGAACCGGCGTGGGAGGGAACCGACAGCGACAGCACCGGCCGCCTTCGGGGTGGTCGATGAGCAGCGACACCGAGCCGACACAGGGGATCCGCGAACACCTCGGACAGTTCTCGCTCCACGTCCTGTTGGTGTTCGCCACCGGGCTGACTATCGGCTCCGAACGGGCCGTGGTCCCCGTTCTCGGCCGCGACGTGCTCGGCGTCGAGTCGCTGTTCGTCATCGGCTCGTTCGTCGTCTCCTTCGGCTTCGTCAAGGGGTTCCTGAACCTCTATGCCGGCAAGTGGGGCGGCGCGTACGGTCGCCGACCCGTGTTGATCCTCGGCTGGCTGACCGCGCTCCCGCTACCGGTCATCCTCATCTACGCCCCCAACTGGGCTTGGGTCACCGTCGGGAACGTCCTGCTGGGGGTCAACCAGGCGCTGACGTGGAGCATGGCGATCAACGCAAAGATCGACATCGCGGGGCCGGACCAGCGTGGTCTCGCCGTGGGGATCGACGAGGCGTTCGGCTACACGGGCGTCGCTGTCGGCGCGTGGATCACGGGCGCCATCGCCGCCCGGACGGGGCTCCGGCCCGAGCCGTTCTACTTCCTCGCGATCGTCGTCGTTCTGGCGTTCCTGCTTTCGGTGTTCCTGGTCAAGGAGACGCTGCAACTCGCACGAGCGGAGATCGAGGACGAGGACCACCACGACGCGAACCTCCCGTTCGTCGCGGTCCTGAAGCGCGCGACTTACGGCGACCGGACGCTGTTCGCCGCGGCCCAGGCCGGCCACATCGAGAAGTTCGTCGATACGCTGTTCTGGCTCGCCGTCCCGCTCTACCTCACGAGTCGGGGGCTCGGCATCGCCGCGGTCGGGTTCGTCGTCGGCGTCCACAGCGCGATGTACTTCCTCCAGATCGGGACCGGCGGGCTGGCCGACCGCATCGGTCGCCGCCCACCAGTCGTCGCCGGCATGTTCCTCGCCGGCGCCGGCATTCTCGGGATGGTGCTCGTGGAGGGCTATCTCCCGTGGGTAACCCTCGCCGGGCTCTCCGGGATCGGCATGGCGCTGCTGTACCCGAACCTGATGACGGTGCCCGGTGACGCCGCCCACCCGACGTGGCGGGCGACCGGGATGGGCGTCTACCGGATGTGGCGCGACTCGGGCTACGGCGTCGGCGCCATCGTCATCGGGCTGGCGATGCAGTTCGCCAGCGTCGAGGCCGCGTTCTACCTGACTGCCGGCCTGATGTTCGTCTCGGGGGGAATCGTCACCCTCTGGATGGAGGAGACCCACCCGGAGTTCGGCACGCACGAACCGCCAGCCCCTGCCGAGGGCCACTCGGGATCGGCGCACGTCCATGACTGAGTCAGTACCGCGACGGACACAGCAGCCTTGACGAGCATCGACGCCGCCGACGCAGGCCGCTTTTTCGACCTTCCGCGAACGACCTCGGAACCCCAGAAATCGATGGGTAAGAAGTGTATAACCAAGCCAAACCCGATTGTGTTGCGTTGTTGATGGTACGACATCGAACGGGACGACGGGTCCGCGATCCGACGCGGCGATTGAGGCCGGCAGTCACCGGGGGACGATGAGTTCCAGCACGGTCGATCAGTTCCGCGAACTCGACGCGGAGGCGTTCGCTCGGGTCGTCGCACGTACGTGGGGGGAGTACGGCTGGGAGGTCGTCAGGCCCTCCGAGGCGGAGCTACCGCCCGGAACCGGTGACGTGACTCGACCCGTGGAGGCGGGCGTGGTACTGTTCGTCCGCGCGGCCAACCCACGGATCATCCTCGCCGTCCCGGGTGAGGCGGGGGAGATCACGGCCTCGACGCTGCTCGGGGTCTACGCGGAAGTCGCCGCCCCGGAGGACGTGATCGTCGTCTCGGCGGTCGGGTTCGACACTGGCGCACTCAGTATCGCCGACGCCTACGGGATCGACATCGTGGGCCCGGCACTCCTCTCCCCGCTGACGGAGTCGCCCCCGGACGTACCGTCGATCAGCGACTGATCGGCGCCGCCCTCTCTTCACCGACTGTCCGGTCAGCCGACTCCGTGCTGGCACTCACCCGCTGAGGCTCCCGTACAGCTTCGAGAGCGTCGACATGGTTCGCGTCCCGTTCTCCAGCCGGTAGTAGGGGACGAGGTCCGGCGCGAACTTCGCCTTGAACCGGGCGATACGCGGGTTGTTCGCCCCGGCGAGGTCGTAGGTCAGCACGTCCCGCTCCATCGCGTCGGTGATGTACGCCCAGTCGAGCAGGTCGTTCACCGGAAGGTCCGCCGACACCTTCGCCCCGCCAACCCAGCGCACGGCGTGGTCGCCGTACTCCATGTTGATGACGCCGCCAGTGAACGATCCGTCGATACGGCAGACGTACGGCCGGACGACACCCTCCGGGAGCGACCGGTAGAGATCGCGCACGACCGCGGCGTCCAGCGGGTACGACTCGTCCTGCTCCGCGTGGCGCTGCTCGACCTGCTCGACGATGCGGTCGATGTCGTCGATGCTCCCCTCGGTCAGTTCGTACTCCACGTCGTACTCGTCGGTGACGTTCCGCCGGGCGTCAGTACTGAACGCCGACAGGAGCGTCTCGGGATCCCGGTCGATGTCCACGACGTATGTGTACCGCGGCGTCGTCTCGTACTCCTGCCAGATGAACGGCCGGACGTCATCGTAGCCCGGCGCGGTCCGGATCGACGTGTAGTTCGGACTGTGTTCGCTCGCCAGCCAGTCGAGACACGCATCGACGAACCGGCGGTTCCGCTTGTCCCGCCGTCGCCGCTTGGGTGACTGGCGGTTGAGCACTTGCGGTCCGAGATACGGGAGTTTGAGGTTCGGCGGCGGCGAGACCGCCGCAGTCGCCGGGCCCTTCCGCATCGTGAACACCGGGAACAGCCCGACCGGTTCCTCGCCTTTCAGCCCGACGAGACGGTGACACGTCCCGGCGCTGTGTGCTTCGAACACCTCCAGTGCCCCCGTGTGGTGGAACGCGGCCGCCCCCGCCGTCTCCGACAACAGTTCGTTCCACCTTCCCGCGTCGTCGACCGTGGTTACCTCAATACTCATTGTCGTCGATGTATCCGAGCTGTGAGAGCCGCTCGGTCACGTCGTCGTCTTCGGTCCGTTCGAGCCGCGGGTCGAACGGCGCGTACGGCTCCGGCTCGACCCCGTCGATGGGGGCGAGCGTGCCCCCGTCCATGCGGTCACACGGTGGCAGCCCGAGCGAGGAGAGCACCGTCGGCGCCACGTCGAACAGGTGCGCGCCGTCGAGACCCGCAGTCTCGTCGACGCCGTCGCCCGTCATCGCGACGATGCCCGTCCGCTTGTGGTTCCACTCGTCTGGCGGGTCGCCGAACACCTCGCCACGGATC
The DNA here is from genome assembly GCF_026616205.1 of Halolamina litorea. Lineage (NCBI taxonomy): Archaea > Methanobacteriati > Methanobacteriota > Halobacteria > Halobacteriales > Haloferacaceae > Halolamina > Halolamina litorea. Next base: position 151,950 of record NZ_JANHGR010000003.1, on the reverse strand, counting down.
GCCGCCGACAGCAGGCGGTCGAACCCCGCCGGGATCGTGACGATGTCGACGGCTTCGTCGGCGTAGGGCCCATCGAAGAACTCCTCGGCGGGCGCCACGTCGTCGAAGATCGGCTCGCCGTCGGGTGCCCGCGCCTCGTTCAGCGCGGTGATCAGGTCGTCCCGAACTGCCGAGTACTCCGCGGGCGCGACGACTCCCGAGGGGTCCCGGCCGGCCTTGTTGATCCGGACGCCCAACTCGGTGCGCGAACGCATGTACGCCGCCGAGTCCGCGAAGTCGACGCGCTCGGAGCCGGCCCGGACCGTCCCCGTCGAGACGTGCCGGAGGACGAAGTCTTTCAGGCCGAGGCGGTCCAGCAGATCGCCCATCCGCTGGCTGCTGATTCCCAGCGTGGCCGCGAGTGCCACCAGCCGGCCGCCGACCGAGGAAGCGGACTCCTCTTTCTCCCTGACGATGCTGCTCCAGGAGGGCATCCCGCCCTCGCCGGTGGTCGTGCGGAGGTAGTCCATCTCGGCGAGGTACTCGTTGACCCGGAACTCGTCCTCGCTGTAGGGGCCGATGCCGTGGTCGCTGGCGACGATCACCCGGTCTGGGTCACACGCCTCGAGCGTCTCGGCGACCTGTTCGTCGACGGCCTCGAAGACGGTGTGAACGGCCGTCTCGTCCGCCGGCCGCTCGTGGAACACCGTGTCGGTCTGCTGGAACTGGAGGAAGCCGAACGTCGGGTCCTCGCGCTCGGCGAGCAGTCGGAACGCTTCCCCGCGCATCTCTACCAGCCGCCGGTACCACTCGATCGCTTCGTCGCCCTCGACGCCGGACGGGGCGTACACGCGGTACTCCCCGAGCTCCGCTTCGAGTTCGTCGAGCAGTCCCTCCGGGTGACAGGTGGGCGGCTCCGGACTGACGTAGCCGGGCACGAGCGCGCCGTCGAACTCACGGGGTGGGCCGGTCACGGGCACGTTCACGACCACGCTCGAGGTATCGTGGCGATCCAGTAGCTCCCAGATCGCGTGCTCGCGCACGTGGGTCCGGTTCACCAGCCCCCAGTCGTAGCCGTCGAACGCTAGGAAGTCGAACGCGCCGTGCTTCCCGGGGTTGACACCCGTGTACAGCGACGGCCACGCGCTCGGGGTCCACGGCGGCACCTGCGATTCGAGGTCGCCGACGACCCCGTCCTCGAACAGCGAGGCGAGCGCCGGCAGCCGATCGGCGTCGAACATCGGCTCGAGCACGTCCCGACAGACCCCGTCGAGGCCGATAAGCAGCGTCTCCATCTCGGTCGATACTCGGGGTGACACGGGAGCCGTGTTCCCCGCCCCCAGCAATTGTTATGGATATCGTGACCACTGCAGGTACCCCTCCCCGAGCCGTACGACCGACCTACCGAAACGGGCCCGTGCGCGACGATGACGCCGCGGCCGGGGCCCATCCGGCGTTCCCGCGATCGCGGCCCCGCCGTCGACGTCGACGGACCGACAGCCGATCGACGCCGTTCTCCGCCTCTTCAACCCGTATGGACCGTCCTACCGGCTGTAGAACGTGGTTACCGAATCGTTCGAAAGGCCCTACTGAACGTATAACCCGTCCTACTGGTCGGCGTGCGCGTCAGCTCTGCCGGTCGCCAGTCTTCCGACATCGGGTTTCGATCTCGTCTTGATCCGGTCTGGATTCGGTTCAGAACTGAATGGCATTCGTCGCCAAGTAGGCCCGTTTTACCGCCGACTGGGCCCCAGCCCGTCAAAATACCTTTTCGGGTAATCTCTCTCTACCCGTCCATGGCAGAACGCCATGGCGACGACGGTCAGGGAAAGGACGATCCTACCAACGACGCGACGGACGAGTCGGCGGGGCGACAGCTGGGCCGCCGGTCGATGCTGAAGGCGGTCGGCGCCACCGCGGCACTCGGCGGTCTGAGCGGGATCATGGGGAGCGCGACCGCCGCCGACGTGAACCTCTCGGGCGGGGACGTGACGATTCCCGCGGGCGAGTACTCGTGGGACGGCGACGGCCTCCGCAACGACAGCGGCGAGGCCATCGTCGGTGAGGGGAGTCCGGGCGACGTCGTGCTCAACCTCGAATCCGGGACCATGGACGGGTCGATCGAGGGTCGCCTCGAGAACGTTGTCGTCCGCGGGTCGAACCACGACCCGAAGTCCGGGATCAACCTTCACCCCGGTGCGACCGTCGACGGGCTCATCTGGCCCGAGGGGGGGCAGGAGAGCGAGGACCGGGCGATGTACACGCCGGACGGCGGTAACGACCGCCTAACGGTTCGGAACTCCGCGTGGGGGTGGATGGTGAACAACGGCGCCTACCTCGACAAGCCGCCGGTCACGATGGAGAACTGCGCGGCGGTGAACAACAACATCGCCAACATCCGCGTCGGCCACCGAGACGGCACCGACGAGGACGAACGGACGGTCATCCGCAACAGCCTGATCGCGGTCACCCAGCAGGTCGAGAACGACGACACGAACGTCCCACACGCCCGCGGGATCCGACTGCGTCACCCCGCGGACCTGCTGATCGAGAACTGTTGGTTCATCTACCTCGACGTGGACGGCACCGCCGACCTGATCGAGCTTCACGACGGCGCCGCGGGCGCGACCGTCGAGATCCGCGACTGTGCGTTCTACAACGACTCGGACCGCGACATCGTGCGGGACAAGTCCGGCGGCGAGATGGACGTGACCATCGAGAACTGTACCGTCGCCGGCTCGGGCAGCCGAACGATCGAGCCCGATTACGACGGCTCGGGGCTCACCGAGGACGACAGCGTCACCTTCCCGCTCCCGTCGGCGGTCACCGGCTACGCGTCGGCCGACGACATCGACGGCGTGGGCACGGACATTGGCCCGTGGGGCAGCGGCTCCGGCAGCACCACCGAGGACTCCTCCCTCGACCACACGCTCGCCCTCCACGCCAGCCCCGATAACGCCGAAACGGCCGAAGTGAACTTCACGGTCGACGGCTCGGCCGAACTCGCCGGCGAGGCGGAGGCCGACAGCGACACCGTCGTCGACAACGGCGACGGCACGGCGACGGTGACGAGCGTGCTCGCGCCCGACGAACTCGACTCCTTCCGCTTCAGCGGGAGCGTGGTCGACTACAGTGTCCCGGCGGCGGCGACAATCGACCTCTCGGTCGACGGGACGACGACGACGTTCGCGGACCTGACCGGCAAGACCGACAGCTCCACCGGGGACGACAGCACGGGCGCCGACACTGTCGAAGTGGTCGCACGCCAGTCCGGCCCGCTCAACTACGAGTTCGTGGTCGACGGGAGCGCGGAACTCCACGAGACCTCCGACATGATCACGTCGGGCAACGGTGACACGGTCGTCCAGAACGCCGACGGTACGGTGACGGTCACCGGCTTCACCGGCAACGACGGCTACGGCGACGCCTACCTCGTCGACGGTACGATCCAGTCGTTCGACTGGGACGACCAGGACTACGCCTTCGACGTGCTGGTCAACGGTGAGGTCGTCGACCCGACCGCTTTCGGCTCCAGTACTGATGGGGACTCCACGGATGGGTCGACGGACGACTCCACGGATGGATCGACCGACGACTCCACGGACGGTTCGACGGACAGCTCCACGGACGGGTCGACCGACGGATCGACGGACAGCACCACGGACGGCGACAGCGAGACCGCCGACACGCTGCCCAACCAGATCGTCATCGACGGCGACACCGACGGCCTGACCACCTACACGTTCACGGTTTCGGGCTCGGTCGCCCGTGACACGGAGGCCAGCCAGCCCACCGAGGACGGCACCATGTGGAGCCGCGTTGAGGACTTCGCGGAGGACGGGAAGGTCATCGGCCTGGTCGGCAGCGGCGTCGACGCCTACCGGTTTGACGGTCACGTGACTGGCATCACCGTGGACGGCGACGCCGTCGTCGACATCGAGAGGAACGCCTGATGCAACACGACCCCTCGACGGACTGGTGGGACGTCTCGGAGGACCCGGACCCCACCGACGACCTCGGCTACGAAGTCGTCGAACTCGACGTGATCAGCACCAACACGAACGGCGAGAACCGGGCACTGGTGCTCCCCACCGACGAGGACCTGCTGGCGGAGGACGCGTTCATGATCGTCGACGAGGCTTCGGTTCGGGACCTCGGTACGGTCCGGTAAACTACCCCACCCTACTCCCTCGGCGCATACGCGCCTCGGTCCTTGAGGGTGTCGTCAGAACGCGTCGTGTTCTGACTGCTAACCAGAAATCACCGATTTCTGGTGATGGGGCTTTGATGTGGACTCCCAGCAATCAGTCACCAGCAATAGGCCGGTGACTCTCGCCGTTCAACGTCCCACCATTCACACGCAGGTCTACTTCTACGTCTCCGCTCCCCGACGTGGGCGAGGAACGGAGTCTGTGTGTCCGCTTTCGAGCGTACCGTAGCCCGATGTTCTTCGCGCCGTTGTAGTCCGCGTTCACCTCGTAGCCACACTTCTGGCACTCAAAGTGTTCCCCGTGGCGGTTGTCCTCGTGCGTGAACCCACAATCCGTCCGAGAACAGCGTTGAGACGTGTGGTTCGGCTCGACTTGCTCCACAGAGACGCCCTGCTCGGGTGCTTTGTAGGAGACGTACTCGAACAGGCGTCGGAACGCCCAAACGTGATGCCACTTCGCGTGCGGAAGACGCTCTCGAATGCCGCTCAAGTCCTCGAACACGATTACGTCACAGTCGTGTTCGACGGCTTCCGCGACAAGCTCGTTAGCGACCGTGTGGATGTACTGTTTGCGCCACGCATCTTCGCGCTTTCCGAGTCGAAGCAGGGCGTTGTGCGCGGCTTGTGTGCCGCGCTGTTGCATCTCTCCACGTCGTTTCTCGAACTCGCGGCACCAGTGGTTGTAGTCGTCTCCCTGCCAAAACGTGCCGGTTGAGGAGACCGCGAGACTGTTGACGCCGAGGTCGATACCGAGGACCGTTTGGTCGGGGTGCTCGGTATCTGCCGGAACCTCTTCGTCGCCGTCTATCCGCCGCGTCGAAAGTTGGATGTAGAACTCGTCAGTGGCCGCGTCGTACCGAAGCGTACTCTCGCGGAACTCGTAGTCCTCTGGGAGTACGTACCGCTCGTAGGGCGTCGGACTGTCTGCTGGGAGAACGAACGACGGTTCGACGCGGCCCTCAACAGTTGCCAGCGACACCTTGTTTCGGTAGAAGGTCGCGCTCCGCGCGTCGTAGTCCATCGTCTTGGCGGTGAATGTCGGGCAAGAGACACGCTGTCCCTTCTTCCACCGTTCAATAACGCCTTTGACGGCTTCGACAGCGCGTTTGATGGCGGCTTGGACGAGTTGTGCCTGTAGGTCCGTCTCCTCTCGAAGTTTGGAGTAGAGCGCGTCACGAACCTCTCGCTTGTTGGTCTTGCACTCGGTGTAGGAGATGTCGGACCAACAGTAGTCGCCAGTTCGGTTTGCACAGTACAGGTATTGCTCGGCGGTTCGATGGAGTGCGTCGCGTTGCTCGTCGGAAAGGTCGAGTTTCACGACGGCAGTTCGACGCACGTCCATGACTTCAGAGAAGGGTAGACGGTACTTGAACATATGGGAGTTTGCCGGTCGCAGTCTGCCGGTTGTGTCGTACCATGTCGGTTTCCTCTCCGGCCTACTCGCTCCCTTCGCTACGCTTCGGTCGCTCCTTGAGGCCGGAGGCTCCACCTTGAAAAACGCTGACTGCTCCCGCTGACCGCATGGTTCTCGCGGCGCCGCGGTGCCCGCTAGCGCTCCCGGCAGCCGACCGTCCCGTACTCTGTGGCGGCGTCCTCCGCCAAGTGGTCGAGCAGCGGAACGATCTCGTCGAACCGAGGGCCGACTTCTACGCGGTCCTGCTCCCTGTCGACGCCGACGAACCCGCCCGACTCGAGCTTCGGGAGGTGGAGGTGGTACAGCTCCACCACCTGGTTCTCGCCACGCTCGGGGTAGATCGAGCCGATACTGACACCCGAACTGCCGTTCCAGCGTGCGGCCAACAGGGTATACAGCACCCGCCGACGCGCGGCGTGGCTGACAGCGTCGAGACGGATATCTGTCTCAGTCCTTGGCTCCGACTCCATCGTGCTCTATCTCGTATCAATTGCGGCTAATAGTTATAAATTTGATTGATGCGCCAACTGCTGTTCCCGGCGGTGACGGCTCCCGCGGCCGTCGCTTGGGGTCTCGTTCAGGTCGTCGAAAGGGGGGACGGGGAGGTGAGGAAAGCACCTCCCCGCTCGGGGTCAGGATCGGGATGGGGGGGGGGAATGGAACAGGCCAACGTCGTGGTTGACTCGGCCGGTCCCGGTTACCCCTTGGACGGATTGCAGTATTGTAAAGTGGCGATTACCGCACGGTTTGCGGCCCCTACGCGCTCCCTGCCGGCCGAGCGCCCGGCGGGCTCCCGGCCAACGACCGCGACGCGGTCAGAAGTAGTACACGTCGAGGTCGCTCTGACACTCGTTGCAGGTGTACTCCCCGCCTTGGAGCCGGCTATCCACTCCTGGTGCGTTCTGGATGGCGCGCTCCGCCGCAGAGACCAGCAGGCGCGCACCACAGTGGGGGCAGTCGAGTCGCATACCACCGAAGAAGGACGGCGATTAAGTTTGTAAATGAGTACCATACTGTCCCCGAGCGGTGCTGCCGGCGAGCCCACCCTGCCTCACAGGATCGCGGTGATCAGCGCCAACACGAGGAACGCGATGATCAGCCAGCGGGCGGCCGCCATGCTCACCCCGGCGACGCCGCGGGCGCCGACTATCGCGGCGACGACGGCGAGGACGAAAAAGAGGATCGCCAACTCGAGGAACTGTCCCGAGAAGAACTGTAACACCGTCGCGTTCGCTACGCCCATCAGTGACATACGTCGTCTACGTGAGCCGGCGTCTTCGTTAGCCACATCGTGGCTCCTCGGCGCCACGGCCCCACCGCCGGCGACGCTTGCGCCGCGCGTTCCCCGCCGAGTAACAGTTCCTTTACCCAACAGAACGCCGACCGGCGGCCGGGCCAGTACCACCGTGAGGAACCCGAATCGACGCCGCATAACGAAGGTAGCGGCAGTCACAGTGTCCCACAGATGAACCGCCGTCAGCTTCTCGGCTGGCTCGGCAGTCTCGGCAGCGTGAGTCTCGTCGGGTGTGCAGGTACCGGCCCGAGTGACTCGCCTCAACGTCCCGAGACTGACCCGCCGGCGACGATGGGCGACCCGACAACGAGTACGCCGGAGCCGTGGGACTACCGCGAACGCGTCCAGTCGAGCCACCCCGAGACCGTCGCCGACCGATGGGGGCTCGACTCGGTCACGAACCTCGCGGATCTGGGGGCCGACACCGACGGGAACCAACCCATCGACGACCTGCTCAAACAGCACGCCGACGATGGGACGCTGCTGTACTTTCCGCCCGGTGAGTACCGGATCGAGGACACCGTCGCGCTCAATGGGGCGACCGACACGGATGCCGGCCCCGGCCGACTCGGGCTCTTGGGCGACGACGCCACCATCGTCCCGGCGGAGGGGTTCGACACGGTACTGCTCACCGTCGGTTATCCCGACCCGCTGTCGAGCCTCCTCGTCCGCGGGTTCACCTTCGACTTCACCGCCGAGAACACCGGCGCCCGTCCCATCTCCGCGACGGCCAACGACCTCGTCGTTCTCCGGGACCTTTCGGTCGACGGCGTCGTCGACGTGCCACAGGACGTGTTCAGACTCGACGTGACGTCGCCCGACGGCAAGGGGTTCGTCCACCGGCTCAGCCTTCCCGACGGCTCCACCGAACCGGGCGTGACCGGCTGTGAGGTCGGCGACGACAACCACGGCGACGTGACGTTCCTCGACTGCCGAATCGACGGGTTCCCGGACAACGGGCTCTACGCTGATCCGCCGGAGGGCTCGATCAAGGTTCACGGGGGATCGTTCCGCAACAACGGCGTCGCGAGCGTCCGCATCACCACGAGCGAGCCGAGCGAGGTCAGGGGCGTCCACGTCCGCTGTGACGACGCCGACGCTGTCGGGAAGAACATGCGCGGGATCCGGCTCCGCGGCGGCCACGACCACGTCGTCGAGGACTGCCTCGTCGAGATGCTCAAAGTCCCGAGCAGCGACGGCGCCATCACGATCGCCTCCGAGTTGGAGTCCGCGACGATCAGGAACTGCCGCATCCGGGTCGACGCCGACGGCGTGAACGCACTCCGGGTGAAACAACCCAACTCCGGTGCCGGCGAGTCGGTCCGCCACGGCCCGTTCGGATTCGAGAACGTCCGGATCACTGGCGACGCCGCGGGCGGCGCCGCGGTCCAGGCTTCGGGGCGGGAGAACTGCTCGTTCCGCGGCCTCTGCATTCACCAGCCCGGCGACGACCGCGACGGCATCGTCACGACCGGCGTCGGTGGCGAAGTGGTAGACACCTGCGTCTCGGTCACCAACGAACCACTCTCCTTCTCGAACTCGACGATAGAGCGCCGTAACGTCCGGCTGAGTTCGACCCCCGACGAGAAGAACTGCGACGACGAGGGCGCCTACCAGCCCCTCGGGCCGCTCAGGCCGTGAGCCGTCGCGTCCCCGACTACTACGACCGCGCGGACGTGGTGACGACCTACGCGGCGGCCCGAGAGGAGGGTCTTCGTCGGCGCGAGCGCTACGCGGTCGATCGGTACTTCGATCCCCACGGCCGCACGCTCGACCTCGGCTGCGGGACCGGTCGCACCTCGGCGGTGCTCGCCGAGGAGGGGTTCGAGACGGTCGGGCTCGACAGCAGCCGGCCGATGCTCGCGGTCGCCGCGGCCGCCGACCCCGAGGTCCGCTACCTCGCGGCCGACGCCGCGACGCTCCCGTTCACCGACGGGAGCTTCAGCAACGTCCTGTTCTCGTACAACGGGCTCGACTGGCTCCGCCCCGAGTCGGCGCGGGCCGCCGCCATCCGGGAAACCTTTCGCGTGCTCGAACCCGGCGGCCGCTTCGCGTTCAGCAGCCAGAACGTCCTCAGGTGGCTGCTCCCGCTCCCGCCGACGCGCTACTGGATCGGGAAGCTGGCGCGCTTCTGGCGGCGCAACGCGGGGACACTGCTCGCCGGTTCCCCGTACCTGACGACCGAGGACGGCGCGACGGCGCACTTCACCGACCCGCTCTCGCTCGTCCGAATCGTCCGCGCGGTCGGCTTCGAGGTTGTCGAACTGGTCGGCAACCGCACCCCGGGCTCGGCGGTAGTGGGCAATAGCACGTTCGTCGTCGCCAGCAAGCCGCCGCGCTGAGGCACCGTCACCCGTACAGCGGCCGCTTAACGCCGTGAAAGCCCCTCTATAACTTTGGCCCGGTCGCCGGGACCCTCTCGTACCCGCCATCGGCGGTATCGACTATGTCACCCACAGCATTCCGACCTGACCGACGGACCAGCACCGTGTTCCCCGCGCGAGCTGGATGCCAGTCCACGGCCGACATCCCGGGGGGAGCGGGCCGATGACCGGCACCGAGTACGGGCAGGACGCGGAGATCCACCCGGACGCCACCCTCGGCGACGCCGACGACCGCCCCAGCCTCGGGGCAGACCCAACGATCCGTAGCCACACCGTCGTCTACGGCGACGTGGTCGTCGGCGACCGGCTCTCGACCGGCCACGGCGCGGTGATCCGCGAGGGAACGATCCTCGGCGACGACGTGCTCGTCGGCACCAACACCGTCATCGACGGTCACTGCACGCTCGGCGACGACGTGAGCCTCCAAACGGGGGTGTACGTCCCCCGGAACACGACCATCGGCGACCGGGTGTTCCTCGGTCCCCACGCGGTCCTCACCAACGACCCCTACCCGTTGCGCCAGGAGGCCGACCTCGAGGGGCCGACCATCGAGGACGACGTCTCGATCGGCGCCAACGCGACGGTCCTCCCGGGGGTGACTGTCGGCGAGCGCGCGTTCGTCGCCGCTGACGCCGTCGTCACAGAGGACGTGCCGCCGGGGACGCTGGCCATCGGCTCGCCGGCCGAACACCGCCCGCTGCCCGAGACGCTCCGCGGGGGGAACACCGCATGATCCCGATCGCTGACCCCGACATCGGCGACGACGAGATCGAGGCCGTCCGCGACGTGATGGAGAGCGGCCAACTCGCAGACGGGCCGGCGGTCCGTGAGTTCGAGGAGGCCTTCGCCGAGTTCTGTGACACCGAGCACGCGGTCGCCACCACCAACGGCACGACCGCGCTCCACGCCGTCTTCGAGGCCCTCGGCGTCGGCGACGGCGACGCCGTGATCACGACGCCGTTCTCCTTTGTCGCCAGCGCCAACGCGATCCGGCTGGCCGGCGGCGAGCCGGTGTTCGCCGACGTGGACCCAGAAACGCTGACTATCGACCCCGCTGCGGTGGCCAGCGTCCTCGCCGAGCGCGACGACGTGGTCGCCGTGCTCCCGGTCCACCTCTACGGCTTCCCCGCCGAGATGGACCGGCTCCGGGCGCTGACGGACGCTCACGACGTGGCGCTGGTTGAGGACGCCGCCCAGGCCCACGGCGCACGCTACAAGGGCGAACCCGTCGGCTCGCTCGGCGACGCGGCGTGTTTCTCGTTCTACCCGACCAAGAACGCGACCAGCGCCGAGGGTGGGATGGTCACCACCGACGACGCCGACCTCGCCGACCGCATCCGGCGCTACATCGACCACGGCCGCACGTCGGGCTACGACCACGCGACAGTCGGCCACAACTTCCGGATGACCAGCGTCTGTGCAGCCATCGGCCGCGAACAGCTCCGGCGGCTCCCCTTCTTCAACCTCGCGCGCCGGGGGAACGCCGCCTACCTCACGGACCGACTGGCCGACAGCGCCGTCGAGACGCCGCCGGAACGGCCCGGCGTCGACGCTTCCTACCACCAGTACACCGTCCGGACCGACGAGCGCGAGGCGCTGATGGCGCACCTCGAGGACCACGGCGTCGGCTCGAAGGTCTACTACCCCACGCCGATCCACGAGCAACCGGCCTACGACGACGTGGAGGCCGACCTGCCCGTCGCCGAGCGCGCGGCCGACCGCGTGCTCTCGCTGCCGGTCCACCCCGGGCTCTCGGTCGAGGACCTCCGAACGGTCGCGCGTGCCGTCGAGACGTTCGAGCCCTCAACGACGCCGGTCCCGAAACCGGGGGTGACGGACTCGTGAGCGACGCGCCGCTGCGGGCCGGCGTCATCGGTGTCGGGAGCATGGGCCGGAACCACGCCCGGGTGTACCAGGAGCTCTCGGAGTGCGAACTCGTGGGCGTCGCCGACGCCGACGCCGCCGCGGCCGACGCCGTCGCGACGGAGTTCGACACCGAGGCCTACGACACGATCGAACTGCTGGCGCGGGCCGACGCCGTCTCGGTCGCCGTGCCGACGCCCGTCCACGAGCCGGTCGTCCGGGACTGCATCAACACCGGCGTCGACGTACTCGTCGAGAAACCGTTCGTCGACGACCCCGCGGTGGGTCGGGAGTTGGCCGAGGCCGCGGCGACGGCCGGCGTCACGCTCCAAGTCGGCCACATCGAGCGGTTCAACCCCGCCGTCAGGACGCTGCTGTCGGGGTTCCGGGACCTCTCGGTGATCGCCGTCACCGCCGAGCGCCTCGGCCCACCGCTCGAACGCGAGATCGCGGCCGGGGTCACCTTCGACCTGATGATCCACGACATCGACCTGCTCTGTACGCTGCTCGGCGCGACGCCGACGCTGGTCTCGGCGACCGGCGCCGGCGACGGCGAGTACGCCACCTCGACGTGGACCAACGATGACGGCGTCGTCGCCTCGCTGACCGCGAGCCGACTCACCCAGGAGCGGGTCCGCCGGTTGACCGTCACCGCCGAGGAGTGCCGGATCGTCGTCGACCTGCTGGACCAGACCGTCGAGGTCCACCGACGCTCCAGCCCGGAGTACGTCGCCGCCAACGGCGACGTGCGCCACCGGATCGAGAGCGTGATCGAGCGCCCGTTCGTCGAGAGCGGCGAACCGCTCAAACGCGAACTCGCGGCGTTCCTCGAAGCCGCGGCTGAGGGGACCACGCCCCTCGTGACCGCCGAGGACGGGATCCGTGCGGTCGAACTGGCCAGCGCCGTCGCCGCGAAACTGGGGCGGCCCCAGCAGGAGGTGTCGCCGTGACCGCCTCGCTGTACGACTCGCTGCTCGAACCCGACGCCCAACGAACCCAGTTCGGCGCCGGCGAGATCCCGGTCGCCGTCTACGGCCTCGGGAAGATGGGCCTCCCGCTGGCGTCGGTGTACGCCGAGCACACCGGCAACGTCACCGGCGTCGACATCGACGAGACTGTCGTCGAGCGCATCAACGTCGGCGACTGCCACGTCCAGGGCGAACCCGGCCTGCCCGCGCTCGTCGAGTCACTCGTCGCTGACGGCTCGCTGACGGCGACGACCGACGCCGCGACGGCCGCTGCCGACGCGGTCCTCCACGTGGTGATGGTGCCGACGCTGATCGACGACCGGAACAACCCCGACCTCTCGGCGGTGAAGGCGGCCGTCGACGAGATCGCGGCGGGCCTGGCGCCGGGCGACACCGTGATCTTCGAGTCGACGCTCCCGCCGCGGGCGACGACCGACGTACTCCGGCCGCGGTTGGCCGAGGAGAGCGGGCTGGCGGGCGACTGCTTCGGCGTGGCCGTCTGTCCAGAGCGAACCTCAAGCGGTCGCGCGCTCGCCGACATCCGCGGGACCCACCCCAAAGTCGTCGGCGGCGTCGACGACGAGAGCGGCCGCGTCGCGGAACTGGTGTACGGCGAACTGGTCGACAACGACATCGTCCGGGTCGCGGACGCCACCACCGCGGAGGCGGTGAAGGTGTTCGAGGGCCTGTACAGGGACGTAAACATCGCGCTGGCGAACGATCTCGCACGGCTAACCGGCGAACTCGGCGTGGACGTACGGGCGGCCATCGACGCCGCCAACACACAGCCGTACTGCGACATCCACACGCCCGGCCCCGGCGTGGGCGGGCACTGCATCCCCTACTACCCGTACTTCGTGTTGAACTGGCTCGACGGCCAGCCGGCGACGCTGGCGACGGCCCGCAGCGTCAACGACGCGATGCCGCGGTTCGTCGTCGACCGCGTCGCCGAGGGGCTGGCGGTCACCCGAGCGGCGAGTATCGCCGACGGCGGGGTCTCCATGGCCGACGACCGCTCCGACGCGACGCCCGCCCCCGACGAGGTACTCGACGGCGCGACCGTCGCCGTCCTCGGCCTCACCTACCGCGCCGGCGTCGAGGAGACCCGCGCCAGCCCCGGGATCGACATCTGTGCGAACCTGGCGGCCCGCGGGGCGTCCGTGCTCGCTGCCGACCCGCTGGTCGACGCTGAGGGACTCACGGCGACCGATGTCCCGGCCGAAGAGCTCCCGGACCACGCCCCCGACGCGGTCGTGCTCGCGACCGCCCACGAGGCCTTCGAGGCGCTCGACTGGACCGCGCTGCCGCCGACGGTCGTCGTCGACGGCCGGGACGTGCTCGACCTGACCGGGACCGACCACCGGCTGTACACCGTGGGGCGCGGATGGCAGTGAGCGACGGTTTCACGATGGGGGCGTACGCCGACCTCCTCGAGTCGATCAAGGACGGCGGTCACGAGTTCATCACCGTCCGTGAGTACCTCGCCAGCGACGACCTCCCCCAGCGGTTCGTCGTCCTTCGACACGACGTGGATCGCCGACCCGGTCGGGCGGTGCGGATGGCGGAACTCGAAGCCGACCACGGTGTGAGAAGCACCTACTACTACCGTACCTCGACGTTCGAGCCGGACCGCACGCGACGGCTCGCCCGGCTCGGTCACGAGGTCGGCTACCACTACGAGGACTACGTCGCCACCGACGGCGACCTGCGGGCGGCCCACCGCCGATTCGCGATGAACCTCCAGCGGCTCCGCCGCGGCCACTCCGAGCCCGTCCAGACGATCTGTATGCACGGCAACCCCCTGTCGCCCCACGACAACCGGACGATGTGGACCCACCCGAAGGCGCCCGACTTCGAGACGTACAGCCTGCTCGGCGAGGCCTACCTCTCGATGGACTTTGTCGACGTGGCGTACTTCTCCGACACCGGCCGGACGTGGAGCGATGGGCCGCTGAAGGTGAAAGACCACACCATGGGCGAGGGTGAGAAAGAGGTCAACCCCGCGACGACCGACGGCCTCGCAGCGCTGTTCCGCGAGGGCGAAATCGAACGGGCCTGCCTGCTCGCCCACCCCGAGCGCTGGGTGGACTCGCTGCCGGAACTCATCGCCGCCCGCTCGACCGACGGGGCGGTGAACCTCGTCAAACGGGGTATGGCGCTGTTCAGCTACGGCGCCGCTGACTCCTGACTGTCGCCCACCCGATCTCGAAGGGTTCCCGTACGAGCTGTAGTTTGGCTATTACAAAGCGCGAGACAGGCCTCCTCGGAGCCGATGTGCGCACGAGCGTGCATCGGACACACAGATGGTACGTGAACTCACCGACAGCGACGAGGGGAAGACCGTGGTCACCGCCGGCGGCGAGGAGGTCGGAACGATCGACCGGATCCACAACAACAACGCTCACGTCAAACCCAAGGGATCGCTCTCACGGAGCATCCGCCGACGACTGGGCTGGGCGGAGGAGGACGATATCTTCGAGGTCATGCACTCCCAAATCCGCCGGATTTCGGACGACGAGGTGGTGCTCAGGGAGTAGCCGGGCGCTCGCCGCCCGTGAAGCGATGGACGACCCTACCCGGCTTACCCGTTCGAAAACAACTGTTCCTACTGCGGAGCGAAAACAGCGCTACCGTTCGGTTCCTTCGGGTAGAGGGATCCTTTCTGTGAACGGTCGTATGTGTTTATGTTGTCTCGGCGCCATCATACCCACGGTGAAAGAAGATGCAATCAGACGGTTCGATACGTGCGAGCATGCTCGATTGGGTGTCGCTGACGCTGGTAATCGTCGGCGCGATTAACTGGGGACTCGTCGGCCTCGGCGGGTTCGTCGACGCCAACTGGAACCTGGTGAACCTGATCTTCGGGTCGATCCCCACCCTGGAGAGCATCGTGTACGTCCTCGTAGGGTTGGCTGGCCTGTACGAACTGTACTTCGCCTACCAGCTTTACGACGCCCGCACGGTCTCGCGCAGCCCCGGCGGACGGACGACCGAGTGACCGACCAACCCCCGCGGGCGGCTCCGCCCGCCCGCACCGTTTTCCGTTGATCATCCCCGAGCGGCGACGTCGGCGACGCCGACGCCGACGGCTTCGAGTGGCGACGCCCGGCTTCGATCGTGTAGGTCCATCTTCATACTTGGCTGATACGTAGAGAGGGACACCATGCCCTCCTCCGCGGCGCTCGATCGGCCCGACGACTGCCCCGACGCCGCCGAGTCCGGCTGAGTGGGATGTACGACGTGATCCTCTTCCCGACCGACGGCTCCGAGGGCTCCGCCAGCGCCCGCGACCACGCGCTCGAACTCGCCGCCGACCAGGGAGCGACCCTCCACGCGCTGTACGTCGTCGAAGCGCTCAGCCACGAGGCGTCAGTCCACAGCATGGTGCTCGAAGAACTGACCGGTCGGGGCGAAGCCCTCGTCGAGGCGGTCGCGGAACTGGGCGACGAACGCGGCGTGCCGGTCGAGACCGCGGTTCTTGAGGGGAACCCGGCAGCGACCATCGTCGACTACGCCGAGGCCAACGGGATCGACGTGATCGTGATGCCGACCCGGGGCCACTCGGAACTGACAAAGGCCGTCCTCGGCAGCGTCACGGACAAAGTGATCCGGATGGGGACGGTTCCCGTCGTCGTCACGACGCTCGAGGACTGACAGCCCGACGGTCGCCAGCAGCCGTCGGACGACACTACCGCATCGACGACGCCCGATGCGGACGGTTCCGGCCCTACTGAACTGAAGGACAGTATTACTCACGCGCCACCATCCATAACAAAACCCTCAGCCGGCGACGACGGAACACGATGTCCGATCCAACAGACACGCCGTCAGAGTCCACCGACGTATCACCGCCGACACGCCGCCGCTTCGTCGCCCTCACGGGCTCAGTCGTCGGTACCGTCCTCCTCGCGGGCTGTGGGGGCACGGGGACCGACACCGACGGATCGCCCAACGGGACGATGGCCACCGACGGCACCGGCACGTCGATGGACACCGAGACGGACGAACCGATGGGGACCGACACCGACACGCCGGCCGAGGGGACGGAAACCGAGACGGAGGCTCCCGAGGAGACAGAAACCGAGACCGAGACGCCGGCCGGCGAGGCGATGGTCCGCGTCGCCCACCTCTCACCGGACGCCCCGAACGTCGACGTGTCCGTCGACGGGACGGCCGTACTGGAGGACGTCCCCTTCGGGACCGTCAGCGACTATCTGGCGCTCTCTGCCGGGGAACACACCGTCGTCGTCACGCCGACCGGTCAGCCCGATACCGTCGTCTTCGAGGGCGAGGTGACAGTCGAAGCCGAGATGGCCTACACCGTGGCCGCCATCGGCGAGGTGGCCTCCGACGCCGACCAGCCGTTCTCCCCGCTGATCCTCGAGGACGACCTCGAACCGCCCGAGAGTGGCACCGCCCGCGTCCGTGCGGTCCACGCGTCGCCCGACGCACCAGCCGTGGACATCACCGTCGGCGGCGGCGAGACGGTGCTGTTCGACGGCGTCGCCTTCGGCGAGTCCGGCTCCGTGGAAGTCCCGGCGGGCGACTACACCCTGGAGATCCGTGGCGACACGGAGTCCAACGACGGCGAAATCGTCGCCGACTTCGACGTGACCGTCGAGAGCGAGCAGGTGTACACCGCTTTCGCCAGCGGCTACCTCTCCCCCGACGACGAACCCGCCGACGTGCCGTTCGACCTCATCGTCACACAGGACACGGGCAGCGCCGAGTAGCGCCCGATTCGATCTCCTTGTTTCGAGTGACAAAACCGCCCGGTGCCGCGTTTTAGGCGGTTCGTAGCTTTAAGAGACGGCCCCATCGGCGTAGGCGGCTGCTGATACACCATGTCACTCGCTGAGAAAATCACCGACCGGCTCCCAGTGACACCCGTCGTCGAGTCCGTGCTCCTCGGCGCGTCGTCGCGGCGACCGCTCGGAACGAACGTGTTCGATCGGGGTTGGGACCTCTTGGTCGTACTTGACACCTGTCGGTACGACGCGCTCGCCAGTTTGGCGCCGGAGTACGAGTTCGTCACCGACGTGGACTCGATCCACAGTCTCGGGAGTTCGACCCGGGAGTGGACGGCGAACACGTTCACCACCGGACACCGGGACCGGATCGCCGAGACCGCCTACGTCTGTAGCAACGCACAGGTCACGCGGACGCTCGAAGCCGGCAATGCGATGGAGTCGCCGCTGGCCCGCCGGTTCACGTCGTGGGACACCGTCGAGCCCGAAGCGTTCCACACGTTCGACTCCGTCTCGGACTACGCGCCGACGGACCCCCACGGGGGGACGACGGTGCCCGAGATCGCTACCGATCGGGCGGTTCGCGTGGGCCGCGAGGTCGACGCCGACCGGATGATCGTTCACTACCTCCCGCCGCACAACCCCTACCGGGCGAACGCGCTCCGGGAGAACCGTACGCTGGAGTCCTACGAGTACCGCCCGTTCGACTACCTGCGCGACGGTGGGGACCGCGGTGTCGTCTGGGAGCGCTACCTCGACGAACTCCGCTGGGTCCTCGACGAGGTCGAGGTGCTCCTCGACAACGTCGACGCTGACCGTGCGGTCGTCACCGCCGACCACGGGGAACTGTTCGGCCACATGGGCCTCTACAGCCACCCCACGGGCGTCCCACACCCCCGGCTCCGGCGGGTCCCGTGGCTGGAGACCACCGCGACCGACACCGGCTCCTACGAACCACACTACGAGAAGCCCGACCGACGACGCACCCCGAAACAGACCGCCAAACAGTTGGAGTATCTCGGCTACCGCTAGCGCCCTTTTCCCCGATCACGTTGACGCCGCAGCGCCGTGGCTCACCCCTCGTCTGGCGCCATGAGGTCCGACTCGGCGGCCATCTCGGTCCCCTGGAGGTGGGCTTCGAGGAACCAGAGCTGTTTATCGATCTCCCGGGATAGCTCCGTGAACATGTCCGAGGTGTCGGCGTCGCCGATGGCCGCCGTCGTGTCGATCCACGCGCGCATGTTCGCGGCGTGGGCGGCGAAGCGATCGGCCAACGCCACGACACACTCGCTGCCTTCGGTCGTGTCGGGGGGGAACTCCCCGAGTTGGGAGTTTGCGGCGGCCTGTCTGGCCGTCCCGTGGGCCGTTCCGCCCAGGGCGGTCAGTCGCTCGGCCAGGATGTCGGCCTGCTCGGCGAGGAGTTCGGCCTGTTCGTCGAACAGCAGGTGGAGTTCGCGGAACTGCATCCCCTTGACGTTCCAGTGGGCGTGTTTGGCTTGGGTCTGCAGATCGGTCGTGTCCGCGAGCGCCTGGTTCAGCGCCCGGGCGACCTCCTCGCGCACTTCCGGTTCGATGTCGTTTCTGGTCGAGAACGGAACAGTCTCGGTCGTCTCTTGGGCCATACCCCAACGGTTGGCCGCCGGGGAGTTTCGTTATGAACGCTCCCCTGTCCGTAGGTTCGGCTTTCGAGGCGCCCGCGGGCTCAGTTCTCGACTTCGACGGCGACCTCGTTGCGGCGGGTGAACGGCAGCGTCCACGGCGCGTCGTAGCCCATGAAGAACGGCTCGCCGACCGTCGCCACGTCGGCGTCGGCGAGCGTCGACAGCAGCGCGTCGCGTTCGCGCGTGATCCGTGCGGTCGTCGGCCGCCACGAGAACTGGCGAACCGCGAGCGTCCGTTCGGGCACCGTGACCAGTTCCACCCGGTCGTCAGTCGGCACTGGGGCTGTCTCCGGGCCGTAGTCCGCGGGGAGGTAGAACGCCATCCGGACGCCCTCGTCCCGCCGTCGGTCCTCGTCGCCGTCGTCGCGTTCCGGGAGCCGAGAACCGAGATCGACCTCGACGGGGGTGGTCATCCGGATCGACGCACCGCGGGGGCGGATCTCGACGGGCGTCGTCATCGAGATGTCGTTGCTCCCCTCGTTCGCACCAGCGATGTACCGGAACAGCCGCCCGAACGCCTCGTTCTCGGAGTCGGCGGTCGTCTCGACCGTCACCACCCGTGGGTACCGCCGGAGTTCGACCTCGCCGAGCCGGGCGACGACGGTGTAGGGGACCGTCTCGGCGTCGTCTCGCTGCCGGCGGCCCCAGACGCTCGCGGCGACGAGGGCGCCAACAGTGAGGCCGGCGCCGACTGTTGCGGCCCGCTTCAGCGTCCCAAGGCGACCGTCGTCGTCCCCCGGCGTCGACCTCGATTTAGGCATGGAACGAGCCCAGACAGTTGTACAGTTGGCGCTCGTAGATGTCCGGCTGTTTGGCGATGCCGAGGTGCGAACCGATCTTCGCGTCGCTCCAGTGGGCCTTTTCGGTCCCCTGTAACAGCCAGTTCAGCAGTCGCGGATCCACCTCGAACCGGACGTAGCCGTCGTACTGGTCCAGGTCCGGCGAGCGCACCAGTTCGTACCCCTCGCCGTCGAAGGTGAGTTCGACGTACTCGTCGTCGAGCATGCTCACGAGCACCGTCGTGTCCGTCTCGAAGCCGACCGACTGACGGTTCTCCTCGAACTTCTCGTAGGCCGCCGGGAGCCGCTCGTACAGCTCCTCGCGGTCGGGCATCGGCTCGTCCTCGTAGTCGAACTCGCGCTCGGCCAGTTCCTCCTCGATGTAGCGCTGTTTCTCCTCCTGATCCAGCGGCTCGTACGGTTTCGAGAGGCTCCCGTCGGTCAGGTCGATGTGCTCCCCGGAGTTGAGGAACACACACTGGTGCTCGTCGGGGACGTGCCGTTCGAACCACTCGTAGGCCTCGATGCGGGGCGGGTTCGCGGTGTACTCGTTCAGGTCCGCAAGGTCGCCCGCGAGGACGTACTCCCCGGCGAAGGGGAGGTAGTAGTCCGGTTCCATCAGGTCGACGAACTCCGTGGCCAGTTGGTGTTTCTCGAGGATGACCTCGTCGCGGGCCTCCAGTTTCTCCTCGTGGCTGTAGTCGAGCATGCACTGCGGGTAGAACTGGGCGGCGCTGTACTGGTGACAGAGCATGTCGATGTCGCCGTAGCGATCCTTGACCTGCCGCATGCTCGTCTCCACCATCGGGTACGGGCAGTCGTTCATGTTGACGACCGTGTGCTCGCCGTCGTCGATGGCCGCCAGCGAGTCCACCTGCGTCGAGCCGAGTTCGGGGTTCCCCTCGACCCACGAGCAGCCGAAGTAGTTCCCGCAGATCTCGGGGTCACAGGCGTCGGCCGCGAGGATGTTGATGTGGAGGTCGCCCCCGACGTGGGTCCGCTCGCCGTGTTCGAGTTCGTGGACGTCGAAGCCGATCTCCTCGATCTCCTCGCGGAGCCAGTCCCAGCGGTAGTCGTGGACGTACACCGGGATGTCGGTGTTCATGCGCTCCAGCGTCGCCGGGTCGAAGTGGTCGGGGTGGATGTGAGAGATGTATATCCCGTCCGCGTCGTCGAACTCCTCCGGCTCGGCCTCGAGCGGGGGGTAGTGACACCACGAGCCGTAGAACGCCCCGTCCTCCAGCCACGGGTCACAGAGGAGTGTCGTGTCGTCCGTCTCGACGAGGATGGCCGCCGAACTGAGGTAAGTGACCTTCATTCGTTCGACCGGCCGTATCCGCTCCCGGGTGTTCGTTATTAAGCGGTTACCGTCGTCACCCGGGCCGTTGGAACGCCCCCTAGGTCAAGGTATAAGTGGGTTCCCTCGCCCGTTCTCCGTGTGCAACAACGCGACTACGAGAACGAACTGACGTATCACACCCACCAACAGAACGGCACCGAAGCCGAGTTCCACGAGGCCTACGAGGCCGCCGTTGATTCGGTGAGAGCCGACCTCGGCGCCACACACCCGCTCCGCATCGACGGCGAGGCCGTCGAGACAGGCGACAGCTTCGGCGTCCAGTCGCCCGGGGACTTCGACCTCGAGATCGGCGAGTTCGCCGCGGGCGAGGCCGAAGAGGTCGAGGCCGCCGTCGACGCCGCCAGCGCGGCCCAGCCCGATTGGGAGGCGATGGAGCCCGAAGAGCGGACCGAGTTCTTCACCGACGCCGCCGACCTCCTCCGCGAGCGCAAGTACGAGTTCGCCGCCGCGCTCTCGCTGGAGAACGGGAAGAACCGGACCGAGGCGATGGCCGACGTGGACGAAGCCATCGACTTCCTCGACTTCTACAGCCGCGAGTTCGAGCGCACCGACGGCTACCGCTTCGACACCGGCGAGCCGACGCCCGGCCAGCACACGCGGAACATCCTGCGGCCGTACGGCGTCTTCGGCGTCATCGCACCGTTCAACTTCCCCGTCGCCATCACCATGGGGATGACCGCGGGCGCGCTCATCACGGGCAACACCGTTGTCCTCAAGCCCGCGAGCGCGACCCCGCTGGTCGCGCACATGTACGTCGACCTCCTCGAGGACGCCGGCATTCCCGACGGCGTCATCAACCTCGTCACCGGCGGCGGCAGTGACGTCGGGAACCCTCTCGTCGAGCACGAGGACGTGGCCGGCGTCGCATTCACCGGCTCGCGCGCGGTCGGCCTGGGCATCCAGGAGACCTTCTCGGAGCTGGGCAAGCGCGGCCCCGTGATCGCCGAACTCGGTGGGAAGAACCCCGTCATCGTCACCGACGAGGCCGACCTCGACGACGCCGTCGAGGGCGTGATGAAGGGGGCGTTCTCCTTCAGCGGCCAGAAGTGCTCGGCGACCTCCCGGGTCTACGTCGACGAGTCCCTGATCGACGAGTTCACCGACCGCCTCGTCGCGGAAACCGAAGAGCTGACGATCGGTGAGCCGACCGCCGAGGACACGTTCGTCTCGCCGCTGATCGACGACTCGGCGCTCGAACACTACCTCGAAATTGCCGAGAAAGCCCGAGAAGACGGCGAGGTCTTGACCGGCGGCGCCGAGGTCGAGGACGACGCCCTCCCCGAGGGTCGCTACGTCGAGCCGACCGTCGTCGCGGACATCCCGCACGAGCACGAACTCGCGACCGAGGAGCACTTCGTCCCGTTCCTGACGGTCCACCCCATCTCGGACCTCGAGGAGGGGATCGAGAAGTCCAACGACAGCGAGTACGGCCTCTGTGCCGGCATCTTCTCGGAGGACGAGTCCGAGGTCGAGCAGTGGTTCGACGAGATCGAGTCGGGGATGTGCTACGCGAACCGCTCCCAGAGCGCTACGACGGGTGCGCTCGTGCAGGCCCAGCCCTTCGGTGGCTGGAAGTTCTCCGGCACGACCGGGAAGTTCGCCGGCGGCTACTGGTACCTCCAGCAGTTCATGCGCGAACAGACCCAGACCCGCGTCGAGTGATCACCGACTGACGGGCGGTCGCTCCCCCGCTTTCACGAGGGGCCGGCGCTTTCGACCTGTTCAGCAGGTGAGGCGGTTGTCGGCGATCTCGTTGTCGCTGCTCTCGGCGCCGACGCTGATCTGTGGCTCGCCGTTCTCACAGACGACGTTCCTAGTGACGGTGTTCTCCCGCGACCGTTCGACCGAGATGCCGCTGTCGCTGTTCCCCCGCACGACGTTCTCGCTGACGTTCGTCGTCCGCACGAAGCGCAGGCTGATCCCGTAGACGCCGTTCCCGGCGACCCGGTTCTCGGCGACCGACCCTTCCCGCACGTCGGCGAGGGAGACCCCGCTGGCGTCGTTCCCAGTGATGCGGTTCCCGCGGACCTCCGGGGCGTCGCTGTCGGAGAGCGAGATCCCGTTTCCGTCGTTGAGGGTCACGACGTTCCCGCTGATCTCGGTTCCCGTCTCCCCGTTCGAGGTGGCGATCCCGCCGCGGCCGTTTCGGCGGACGGTGTTGTCTCGGACCTCCGTCCCGCGCCCGCCGTCGAAGACGACGATCCCGTAGGCGCCGTTGTCACCCACCGTGCTCCCGGTGACGACGTTTCCGAGCCCTGAGTCCTCCAACAGGATACCCGTCAGGCCGTTGTCCCTGACCCTTGCCCCGTCGACCCGGCTCTCGGCGGCGTCGACGAGGTGGATCCCGGTATCGACGTTCGAGCGACTGACCACGTCACGCAGCGTCACGTCCCGAAGGGTCGTCGCCTCGCCTCCATCGACGTCGATCCCGGTTCCCCAGTCGGTCACGACCACGTCCGTGACGGTCACGGACTCGAAGCGTTCGTCCTCAGGGGCGACGATCGCGATACCGACCGAGCCGTCGCTGTCGACGCCGTCGATCCCGTGGCCGTCACCGTCGATCGTGACGCCGTCGACCGTCACCTCGATACAGGCGTCCTCGTCGGCGTTTCTGACGTTCCCCGTGAGGACGTACGACCCGGGCTCATCGATGACGGTGCAGTCGTCGATCCGGGTCACCACGTCGCCATCGTCCCCGTCGTCGTCATCACCGTTGTCGCCATCTCCATCGTCCGGCGGTTCGCCCGGCCCCGCGCCGAGCGTCTCGGGGTCGACTTCGAGCCCGTTCAAACGGAGGGTGAGCCGCGAGTCCCCGCCGGTCCGCTCGAAGGAGAGCACCTCCCCGCGAACCCGGAACGCGTCGCCGGTCTGGTCGCCCGTGACGCCGCGGATCGTCCGCGTGCCGTCGTCGTTGCGGACGATTCGGTCGTCGTCGTCGCCGGCGACGGCCTCCTCGGTTTCGACGCGTTCGACGGGCCCGCGGACCCGGATCTCGTAGCGGACCTCCTCGCCCTCGTCGCGCGAGACGACCTCGACGGTCTCGGTGTTGAGGAGTTCGTCGCGGGTGAGTTCCAGCCCGTTCAGCGTGAGTTCGCCGTCGGCATGGCCACGGATCTTCCGGAAGGAGACGATCTCACCGACGACCACGTAGGCGTCGCTCAGCCCGTTCCCGGTCGTCCCAGTCACCGTCACGGTGCCGTCGTCGTTCCGCCGGAGCACGTCGTTCGACTCCGACTTGATCCCGTCGTTGACGCGGGTCTTCTGGACGTACCCGCGCACGCGAAACCGGTATGCGTACTCACCATCGCCGATGGATCGGACCCTGAGGAAGTCGATACTCCGGGGTCGTTGGGTGGTCTGTGCAAGCTGCTGTCCCGCGGCCTGTGCATCGGCCGGCGCCGTGAACGTCGCCGGAGCCGTCGACGGTTCGGCTGCGCCGTCGGTGGTGCCGGCCGTGGCGAACGGGCCGACCGCAGCGACGGTCCCACCGAAGACGGCGCTCGCGACGATGATGACCACGAGAACTCGGGGTGTGAGCCGTGTCTGCTGCATCGTCGGCTGTTCGGCCGCCGAGCGCTTCGTTATGAACTGGGACTCGATTCAGGGGGCTATCCTACTCGGGGAACGGCGATTTCACGCGCCGGGATCGATCGCTCCCGACGGCCTCGGTTGCGTACCGCTACTCGACTCCAGTATCGACGAAAACAGCGCGTGAGGGCCCGCGCCCAACTCCACCGGCCCGTACTCAGTCCTGTGCGCCCGCACCCACGGACTCCCAGCCCGCCCGCACGTCGTCGGCCGCAACCTGCATGTCGTGGGCCGACTCGGCGTGGTTCCGGACGAGATCGATGACCTCGTCGTCGTTCTCTGATCGGACCATGAACTCACACTCGCCGCACGCGTACTGGTGTGCCATTGCGGTACACACTTCGCCACGCAGCGACCTTGTTAGCCGGGAGTTTTGCTGGCCTCCTCGGACCCTACCGTTCCGACGCCTTGGAGGTAGTCGCTGCTGACATAGGGAAGATTCGGGTCAACGACTGTCAACTGCCTCGAACGGGCGCTCGATGGGGCCAGCCCCCCGGCAGCGCCCGACTGTACGAGCGCCTCATCAATCGGACTCCGCCACGTGCACCTCCCGATGATGCAGGAGGCCCCGGTGATCGTCTATGACGCAGATCTCGGTACCGTCACCCGCGGCCCGGGGTTCTCAGAGATCGCCTCGCTGCCCGACGTTATCGACGATCACCCGGGCCAGTAGGCCGGATTCTGTCGTCGCCGGATCGTTCGTCGACCTCCACTTCGATGACGTCGTTCTCCAGTATCGTGACGACGGTGCCCGCGTACACGAAGCTGATAGTCACCTGCGATCCCCGATCACGGGCCAACAGGACCTCGAGAGCGTCCTGATCCAGGCTGTGTTGGAGGGGGGGAAGATCCACTGCCGACTGGTCGGTCGCGACGGCCACCGCCTCGACGATGGCGATGCTGATCCCGACCGAACGGTCCCAATCGCGGCGGAGGGTAAATTCGTCGGACTCCACGCTCGGGACCGTCGGTTCGTCGTCTGTCTCGTTCGTGTCGTCGTTCATGCTGATCGGGCCTGTTCCCTGCTAGCAGCCGTTCGAGTTCTATAGCCGTAGATGGCTACTACATGGATATATGCTTGTTGTACGGATCCGCGTTACCCCTGCCTACTCACGGTCCCCGTCCAGTTGCCAGGTGTTCAGGTCTGTCACGATCGACGGGGACCTCCGCGGCGACACCCAGACTGTGCTCTCCAGAATCGAGGTGTTCGTCTCGGGGCTGGAGTGGCTGAGTACGTCGGCGCTCCCGGGCGACGAGACCGAGATCAGCCGGCTGTTGCTCGCCGACCGCGAGGCGATCCTCGTGAGTTCGTTCACGGTGGGCAGCGACCACGAGCGCGAGAACGAACAGGGCGTTCGGTCGCGGCTTCGACAACGGGCTCGTCGCAATCGTCCGGCGGCTGATGGCTACCGGGCTGCAGCTACAGCACGATACCGGAAGGCTGAGCGCCGAGTAGTTCCCTCCTGGTTGTCCGTCGCTTCCTCCCCGGTGAGCGGACGGCTCACCCGGTGTTCCGGCGGCTCCCACTGCGCCTCCGACGCCGTCGACGCCGCCCGATGCACGGCCAGACGACCCTCAGCCCGTCCATAACTATGGGTCCCTCTCCGGATTACCCGGATAACCGCCACACGCGGCGTGTCACTCCGCCACACTATGACGACGCTCACCATCGGACTCGACGGGGCGAACTGGGACCTGATCGGCGACTGGCTCGATGAGGGCCGGCTGCCGAACCTGCAACGACTGATCGACGACGGCATCGGCGGCGTCTCTGAGAGTTGTCTGCCACCGATCACCGTCCCCAACTGGAAGTGCTACGCGACGGGGAAGAACCCGGGCAAGCTCGACGTGTTCCGCTTCGACCGCATCGACACGGCCGGCCGCGAACACGTCTTCCACGACGCGACGGACTTCCGCAGCGCCGAGCTCTGGGACTACCTCAACGACGAGGGGCTGACCGCCGGCGTCATCAACAAACCCTCCACCTATCCACCAAAGGAGATCGACGGCTTCGTCGTCGCCGGCGGGCCGGACGCCTCCGAGACGACCTATCGCTCGCTTGACCACGGCTTCGCCACCCCCGCCGACGTGGAGACGTTCCTGCGGGAGGAACTGGACTATCGAGTCCACCCCAACCCCATGATCTCGCCCACCGAGAAGGGCGACGCCGAGGTCGAGGCGGTGCTCGACCTCATCGACACGCGCTTCGAGGCTGCCGACCGGCTGCTGGAGCGTGAGGACCCTGACTTCCTCCATCTGACCGTGTTCTACAGCATGGCCCTCCAGCACTACTTCTGGGACGACGAGCCGGTCCGCCGCGCGTGGGAGCGCATCGACGAGAACCTCGGGCGCTTCCTCGACGCCGGCCACGACATCCTGATCATGTCCGATCACGGGACGTGGCACGTCGACACGGTGTTCTACATCAATTCCTGGCTCGAACAGGAGGGCTACCTCGCCACCGAGCGCGGCGTCGACGAACTGCTCGGGCGGGTGGGGTTCACCAAGGAGCGGGCGCTCTCGGCGGCCAAG
Source organism: Halolamina litorea (assembly GCF_026616205.1). Classification (NCBI taxonomy): domain Archaea; kingdom Methanobacteriati; phylum Methanobacteriota; class Halobacteria; order Halobacteriales; family Haloferacaceae; genus Halolamina; species Halolamina litorea. Next base: position 125,170 of record NZ_JANHGR010000003.1, on the reverse strand, counting down.
ACGCTGGGCATGACCGAGACGCTGGCCAAGGTCGTCCCTGAGCGCGTGCAGCGCCTCGTCCCGTGGGAGGAAGGCGTCAAGCGCGACCGCGTGCTCTCGGTGCTCGACTGGGACCGCACCACCGCCGTCGCCAGCAACCAGGGACCGATCTACCTCGCGATCGACCCCTCGGACCCGGCCTACGAGCCCACCCGCGACGAACTCATCCGGAAGCTGGAAGCGCTCACCCACCCCGAGACGGGCCAGCGGATCGTGAAGGCCGTCTACCGCGGTGAGGAGTTCTACGAGGGGCCCTACGCCGAGAACGCGCCGGACCTCCTACTCGATCAGGGCGAAAACGTCCACGTCAGCGACGCCGTCGGCCCCGACGAACCCATCGCCGCAGAGGGTGTCTGGGCCGGCGGCAACATGCCCGAAGGGATCTTCCTGTTCAGCGGCCCGCGCTTCCGCTCCGACGGCCTCACCGAACGGGCGTCGATCACCGACCTCACGCCGACGCTACTGCACGCGATGGGCGCGGCCGTCCCCACCGACGTGGACGGCGAGGTGTTGGACGTGTTCGCCCCCGGCTCCGAACCGGCCGAGCGCGGCGTCGAGACTCGCCTGCCCATCTCGGGCGACCGGGAGTCGGCCGCAGGCGACAGCGACGCCGTCGAGCAACGACTCGCCGACCTCGGCTACTTGGAGTAATGCGGCTGCTCGTCGACGTGACCCACCCGGCCCACGTCCACCTGTTCCGGAACGCCGCGGAGACGCTTCGGGACCGTGGTCACGAGGTTCGGGTGGTCGCCCGAGACAAGGACGTGACCCTTGACGTGCTGTCGGCCTACGGGATCGACCACGTTTGTCTCTCACAGACCCGCTCCGGCGCCGCCGGCACCCTCAGAGAGTGGCTCGGCCGCGGCGCGAAGCTGTACCGCTACGCCCGCGCGTACGACCCTGACGTGGTGCTCAGCCGTCTCAACCCCGCCTCGGCCCACGTCGCCGCCGCACTCGGCGTGCCTAACGTCGTGTTCCACGACACCGAGGTCGCGGGTCTGCTCGACCGCGTGACGCTGCCGGCCGCGGCCGTCGTCGCCACCCCAGAGGCGTTCGACCGCGAACTCCCGGCCCGGCACGTTCGTTATCGCGGCTTCCACGAACTCGCGTACCTCCACCCCGCGCGCTTCGAGCCAGACCCCGACGTGCTCCGGGACCACGGCGTCGACCCAGACTCGCCGTACTCCGTTGTCCGGCTGGTCGCCATGGACGCCCACCACGACCGCGGGCGGGCGGGCTTCTCGCGGGAGCACGTCGAGCGACTCGTCGATGGCCTCGCCGAACAGGGCCCCGTGTACGTCTCCAGCGAGTCGCCGCTCCCAGACTCACTCGCCGGCCGCGAACCGCCGATCCCCGTCGACGCGATGCACGACCTGCTCGCCTTCGCGGACTGCTACGTCGGCGACTCCTCGACGATGGCGACCGAGGCGGCGGTCCTCGGCACGCCATCTGTCCGGTACAACCCCCTCGACCGCGAGATGGGCAACTTCGAGCGACTGGGCGATGTGGGGCTCGTCCAATCGTACCTCGATCCCGAGCGGGCCGTCGACGCCGCCATCGAACTCGCAGCCGACGACGACACCGAACGACGCTGGCGTCGGCGCCGCCGCCGACTGCTCGGGGAGACCGTCGATCTGACCTCGTTTACTGTCGCGCTGGTCGAGGAGGTGGGCGCATGAGCGGCAACCCCCCGGACGCCGCCGACTTCCCCGGGCTCGAGGGCGAGGAGCGACCGATCCCGGACGGCCACGAGTTCGTCCTCCTGCTCACCCACGACGTGGACCGGCCGTACAAGACGTTTCAGGCGCCCTACTACGCGCTGCGGGGGCAGGGGAACCGCCTCAAGCACCTCGCGTCGCTCCTGCCCGGCCGCGAACCGTACTGGCAGTTCGAGACCGTGATGGCACTCGAACGCTCGCTTGGCGTGCGTTCGGCCTTTTACTTCCTCTCCGAACAGCGCGTCTGGGAACGGCCGCCCCGAGAGTGGCTCAGCCCGCGGACGTGGCAGCTGTTCGCCGGACGCTACTCCCTCTCTGACCCCGCGATCCAGCACGTCGTCGAAACTCTCGACGACGGCGGCTGGGAGGTGGGGCTCCACGGCTCCTACGACTCCCCCGACGACCGCGGGCGGCTCCGGGACGAACTCGCGGCCATCGAGGACGTGCTCGGCGACGACGTGACCGGCGGCCGACAGCACTACCTCAACCTCGAAGTGCCGGAGACGTGGCGCCACTACCGCGATCTCGGCCTGCGCTACGACACCAGCCTCGGCTCCAGCGAGGAGACCGGGTTCGACCACGGCTACGGCCTGAAACGTCCGTTCGACGACGAGTTCGTCGTGTTCCCGCTGACGATCATGGAGAACGCCCTGCCCGACCCGAGCGAGCGCTTCGATGACGCATGGGGGATCTGTGCGGACCTGCTCCACGAGGCCGCCGAGAACGACGCCGTGATGACGGTGCTCTGGCACCCCCGCACGTTCAGCGCGACCGACTTCCCGGGCTACGGGCAACTCTACCGACGGCTCGTCCAGACCGCCCTCGACCTCGGGGCGTGGGTCGGCTCCCCGGCCGAGTTCTACGAGGTCGCGGCGCTCGACCGCCCGCAGGCCCAGACCCACTAATCGCCCCCGGCCGATCGAGCGCCGCCGTCGCCGCCGATGCCGCCGCCGGCGCCGATCCCCCCGCCCCGCCGGCCCTCGGTAAGGAGGGGGTAACAATCGGGTCGGCCCCACTGCTCGCAGCTAATGGAGGTCCGACAGCTGACGATCGACGAGTGGGGGGACGCCCTGCCGTCAGACGGGTTCGAGGTGTTCCACACCCCCGAAGCCCTGCAAGTGCTCGATGACCACGCCGCCGGCGAACTCCGGCTCTACGGGGGCTTCAAGGGTGACCGACCGGTCGGCCTGCTCCCGGCGATGGTGCAGGAACGGGCGATCGGTCGCGCCGTGCTCTCGCCGCCGCCGGGGTTCTCGATCCCGCGACTCGGCCCGCTGGTGATGCCCGCCAGCCCGAAACGCCGGAAACGCGAGAAGGTGAACGCGACCTTCTCCGAGGCGGTGCTGGAGGACGTAGGCGTCGACGACTCCCTGACGCTGTTCCGCCTGTCCTGCCCGACGAGCTACCCCGACCCGCGGCCGTACGTGTGGTCCGACCTCTCGCTCGACACGCGGTTCACCTACCACCTCGCCGTCGGCGAGGACACCGACGCCCTGCGCTCTTCGTTCAGCAAGAGTCTGCGGCGGGAGATCCGAGACGCCGAAGAGTTGGACGTGACAATCGAGCGCGGCGGTACCGAGCCTGTCGGCCGCATCTACGACCGCACCCGGGACCGCTACGCCGAACAGGACCGAGGGTTTGCCCTCGACCGCGCGTACGTGGAGGACCTCACCGAGGCGCTGGCCGAAACGGACCGCTGCCGGACCTACGTCGCTCGCGGCCCCGACGACGAGTTCCTCTCGGGGATGGTGGTGCTGTACAGCAACGACGCGGCGTACTTCTGGCTCGGGGGCAACCGCTCGGTCTACGAGGGCACGAGCGTCAACGGCCTGCTCCACTGGCGGATCATCGAGGATATCGCCGCCGGCGACCCCCGGGAGTCGGTCGACACCTACGACCTGATGGGGGCGAACACCGAGCGACTCTGTCGGTACAAGAGCAAGTTCGGCGCCTCGCTCGTCCCCTACTACGCACTGGAGTCCGGCGGGGCCGGCATGGCCGCCGCGAAGACGGCCTACCGGCTGGTGAGTCGATGAGCGAACCGATCAGCGGGACGGCGACGCCGCCCGAGGCGTCGACCGACATGCGCGTGCTCAACCTCGTCCCCAGCGAGCAGTCGCGCTTCTTCGACCAGCAGGTTCGTACCCTCGAAAGTCTCGGGGTCGACTGTACGACGCTCTCGGTGCCGGGCCACCGCGAGTACGACGACGGCGACACCTCCGGCCGATCGGTGGTCGACTACGCGCGGCTCTACCCGAACGTGCTCTCGGCGTCCTTCGACGACTACGACCTGATCCACGCAAACTACGGGCTGACCGCGCCCCACGCCATCTGCCAGCCGAACCTCCCCGTCGTGCTCTCGCTGTGGGGGACCGACCTCTACGGGAAGTACGGCCCGGTGAGCCGGTTCTGTGCCCGCTTCGCCGACGCCGTCGTCGTCATGTCGCCGGCGATGGCCGAGGACCTGGGCCGGGAGGCACACGTCCTCCCCCACGGCGTCGATCTGTCGCTGTTCAAGCCCGCGCCGACGGGCCCCGCTCGCCAACGCGTCGGCTGGGACGCCGAGGGCCACCACGTGCTGTTTCCCTACCCCCCCGAGCGCGGCGTGAAGAACTACCCGCGGGCCCAGCGGATCGTCGACGCGGCCAGCCAGCGCGTGTCCGATCCGATCGAACTCCACACGGTGACCGGCGTCCCCCACGACGGGATGCCATCCTACCTCAACGCCGCCGACGCGCTGCTGCTCACCTCCACTCACGAAGGGTCGCCGAACGCGGTGAAGGAGGCCCTCGCGTGTAACGTCCCGGTCGTCTCGACGGACGTGGGCGACGTGGCCACGCGGCTTGCGGGCCTCGACCACTCGTGGGTCTGTGCGAGCGACGCCGAACTCGTCGATGGCCTCATCGACGCTCTCACGACCGACGACCGTCCTCGTGGCCGCGCTGCGGTTCGGGAGATCAGCGTCCAGCGGACCGGCGAACGGCTCCTCGACATCTATCGCGACGTGGTCGACGGCTGACCCGGGGGACTCGCCGTCGGCGCTCCCCAGTCCACGCCGGCGCTGTCGGCGTACCGACCTCCTCGGTCCCGGCGGTTCAGTAGACGACCAGCGAGAGGTACAGCTGCCCGACCCCGGCTATCGCCATCGCCACCCCGGCGAGCCGCTTCAGGAGCGTCGCGTGGGTCATCACTCGGTTCGCGTTACTGACGACCCCGACGCCGGTCGCGACCGTCGTGGCGGTCATCAGCACGGCGACAGTCCCGGCGTAGACGCCCAATACGACACCCGCCGCCTCCGTCGGCAGCGTGATCGAACGAGCGACCACCGCGAGGAACACCGGGGCGACACAGCCGGCGCCGGCCAGCGCGTAGCCCGCGCCGAACAGGCCGAACCCCAGAACCCCCGTCCGGCGTTTCGGCAGCGACAGCGACAGTGAGGGGGCGCGACCCAGCGCCACGAGCACCCCGAAGACGACGAGCAGCCCGCCGACGAGCGTTTCGAAGACGGTGATCCCCGAGAGCGTCTCCTGGCCGACCCACGCGGTTGCGCCGCCGAGCAGCGCGAACGTCGTCAGCACGCCGATCGCGGCCGCGACGCCCCTGACGCCGGCACCGGCGACCGAGGCGTTCTCGGCGTCGACGGAGTTCACGTAGAAGCCGACGTAGCCCGGCAGGAGCGGATACGCACAGGGGGAGAAGAACGTCGCGACGCCCGCCGCGAGCGCGAACGGGACGTTGGTCGCGAGCAGTTCCCCCGCCATCAGTCCCTGGCCGTTTCGATCCCGGCGATGAGCTCGTCGGCGCTGTGGATGCCCGATTCGGACCACCGGATCCGCCCGTCGGCGTCGAGTGCGACCGCAGTCGGGTAGCCGCCCACGTTGAGCTTCGCCGCGAGTTCGGCGGTCACGTCGGCGGCGACGAGCCAGTCGCCGTCGTTCTCGCGCCACCACTCGACGACCGACTCCGTACTCACCGACCCGCCCACGTCCTCGGTCGTTACCGAAACGAACTGCACGTCGTCGCCGACCCGATCTTCGACCTCGGCGAGCGCCGGCATCTGCTCGACACAGGGGTCACACCACGTCCCGAAGAAGTCGACGAACGTGGGCTGGCCCGCCGCTGGGAGCGTCACCTCGCCGTCACGGCTCCCCGGGGCGTCGATGGTGTCGAGCGTCGTCGGTTCGACCGGTGTCTGTCCGTCGCTGGTTCCGCTGGGAATACCCCCGGTCGCGACGAGTGCGCCCGCCCCGATCGCGCCGGCACTCGCGACCCCGGCCAGTAGCTGTCGACGGTTCACGCCGTAACCACCGCCTCGAAGTCGTTTTCGACGGTCTCGATATCCACGGTCGGCCCGTTCGGGTACGCCCGTTCGACGATCCCGCGGTCGTTGACGAGGAGGATCAGCCCGTAGTGGGGGAATTGGTACTCGAGGTTCTCGTAGTCGTCGGCCGGGACCTTCTCGATCACCAGCCCGAACTCCTCGTCGAGCAGTTCCTTGCCCGACTCGTAACTCTCGGGCCGGAGGAAGTGCCAGTTGCCTGCGTCCAAGTCGACGCCCTGCTGGTCGGCGTACTCCCGGAGGACCGGCTCCGTGTCGCGTTCGGGGTCGAACGTGAGCGCGAGGAAGGCGGCGTCGTCGCCGTAGCCGTTCACCGCGGCGACCTCCTGGGCGCGCCGGAGCCGGAGCGTCAGGGCCGGACAGACGCCGTCCGGACAGTTCGTGTAGAACGAGGTCCATAGGTACGTCCGCTCACCCTCAAAGGACGCGGTCGACACGGACTCGCCGGTGATCGGGTCCGGAACCGTCAACGCCGGCATCTCGTCGCCGTAGCTCGGGTGTGCTGCCGCACTCAGGTCCTGTTCCGGCGGATCGAGTACCGTCCCCTCGGCGCCGGCGTCACCGATCCCGAGACAGCCGGCGGTGGCGGTCAGCCCCGAGACGGCCCCGGTCGCGGCTATCGACTGGAGGTAGCTGCGGCGGTCCATAGTGACCGTAGCGGGGACGCGTACAAGTGGGGACCGGTGATTCTCCGACCTCGAAAACAAGCTGGCGGCTGGAGGAAGGAACCGTCGAGGGGGGTTCCAGCCCCACGCGCCCTATTCGTCACAGCACTCCGACCCGGTCCGCATCCGGAGCGCCACCCCGAGCGCGCCGACGGCCACGGCCGAGACGACGATCCTGACGACGCTGCCGCCGAGTGCCGCCGTCGCTCCGCCCGCCGCGGTCGCCCCGACGGCGCCGGTCGCCGCCGGCGTCGCGAAGAGACAGCAGAGGCTCACCGCGCCGCCGACCCACAGCAACGCGCTCCGACCCGACTTCGGTTCCCCTGACTCAGCGTCGTCGCTCATCGACCGACCCCCTCGGCCCGTTCGTCGTTCCTCGACGTCTCGCAGTCCTCACAGGGCCGCTGTGACCGAACGTAGAGCAGCCCGGCGAACAGCACCACGCTCACCACGCCCAACAGCGGCCTGAGCGGGTCGAAGTACGTCATCAGCGCGGAGCTGCTGAACAGGGCCAGCAGGACAGCGTTACAGATCGGGCAGCCGAACGCCAGGAAGCCGAGCGCGGCGCTTGCCGTCGCGGTCTTCCCGTCGTGGCGTTCGCCCGTGCGCTGCAAGGTGTACAGCCCGAGGAACCCGGCGGTGAGCACGAGAAAGAGGTAATCCAGCGGCGTTCGCGGGACCATCCTGACGTAGAGTCCGTTCGGGAGCAAGCCGGTGACGACGCCGAAGAGGGCGAACGCCCCGACGGTGACGCCCGCCGCTTCGAGGTGACGCCGTGACGGTGGTCGCATCTGTACCGTGGGCTTCGGTGTCCGACGCATAAAGTCGCCCGCCCGTTTGCTCGCTCGTTCAAAAGCCTCGCCCCCGTCGGCTGTCGACGCCCGCGGTGGCGCGCGGCCGAACCGTCGCTTCTTTCGGCCCGTCCGCGCTACTCGGAGCCATGACGACGGGCGAAGCCGGGGACTCCGAAGCCCTCCTGCGAGTGTTCGCGGACGAGTACTCCCGGCAGATCATCCTCGCGGCCGACGAGGAACCACGCACGGCCAAGAGCCTGAGCCGGATCTGTGACGCGTCGCTCGCGACGGTCTACCGACGAATCTCCACGCTGGAGGAGCGCGGGCTCATCGCCGTCCACTCGACGGTCGGCTCCGGCGGCGAACACAAACGGCTGTTCGAGACGACGATCGAGGCGTTCCACGTCAGGGTCGACGACGGCGAACTCGAACTCTCCGTCGAGACCCGCGACGAACTCGCCGATAACTTCACGTCGCTCTGGGAGGAGTTCAGAGAGAACGTATGACCAGCATCCCGATCGTTGCCGTCAAGCTGATCGCGCTGCTGCTCAGTCTCTCGGTCGCGTACCTCGCGTTCTACGCCTACCGGCGCAGCGAGCAGGCGCCGATGATCTACGTCTCGGTCGGGTTCGTCTTCATCGGGGTCGGCGCCATCTGTGAGGGGCTGATCCTCGACGTCCTCGGAACGTCGCTGTTCTCGGCGGCGCTCGTGCAAGCGGTGCTCGTCTCGGCGGGCATGGTGCTGATACTGCGCTCGATCACGCTCGGGCCCGACCGGCATCAGGCGTAGCGACGGGCGCCGAACGCTCCCGAGACGCTCCCGGAACCGCGACGAGTAGGTACCTCCTTTTCGGGCCGGCAGTCGCCGGCCACGCCGATAGCCGCCGTCGTCGGCATCGCCGAGTACTCGGCGTATAACAATCCCCCGATCGGGCCGACCGGAACCAAACGCCGACCCATGTCACGAACCCCTTCCCGCTACCCAAAGGTCTCGCTGGTGGTTGGCTACGTCGGGCTGACTATCGCGGTCGCCGTCGCCAGGCAGAACCCGGCGACGGGCTACGAGCTATCGCTGTACGGGGCGACGCCGACGGTCGTCTGGCTCGGCCTCGCTGCCGCCTTCCTCGCCGGTACGACCGTCGCGCTCCTCGACGACGGCGACTACCCCAACGCGGCCGGCTGGTACACTCATCGTGCCGCCCTCGTGCTCATCGGTGCCGTCGCGCTGTCGGTCCTCTCGATGCCGATCCTCCGTGGCTACACCTTCTACGGCCCGGGCGACTCACTCAGCCACGCCGGCTGGGCTCGCGAGATCGCCGCCGGTTCGCTCGCCCCGACGGAGCTGCTCTACCCCGGCGTCCACACGGCGACGGTGATCGTCGCGCGGGTCGCCGATGTGGCCACGATGCAGGCGAACCTGTACGTCGTCCTCGTCGCGTTCCCGCTGACGTTCCTGCTGTTCGTCCCGGCGTCGGTTCGCCTCCTCACCGGCGCTCCCCGAGCCGGCGCCATCGGGCTGTTGGCGGCGGCGGCGTTCGTCCCGGTGAACAACATCGCCGTCCACGCGACGGCCCACCCGGCCAGTCAGGCGATCCTGCTGTTCGCGTTCGTCCTCTACCTCGTGTTCGCGTACGCGGCGACCGGACTCGACAGTCGGGCGTCGGTGGCGACGACCCGGTCGATGACGGCAGCGACTGGCTCGATGCTCCTGCTGACGGGGCCGGCGTTCGTGTTCGTCCACCCTCAGCAGGCGCTCAACGCCGCCGCGTTCCTCTGTGGTGCGCTGGGGCTCCAGTGGGGTATCCGTCGCTACCGGTCGGACCACCCGATCGTCAGCGTGCCGTCGCTGCTCCCGCCGACGGCGGCGCTGCTCGGTGCGTTCCTGATCTGGACCCCCCGGTTCAGCCGCGTCCAGGGCGCCGCCGAGGGCATTCTCACGCGCCTGCTCACCAGCGGGGAGACCGGCGCGGCGGTCGTCGGCGCGAAATCGACCTCACTGACCACCGTCGGCGGGAGCCTCCTCGAGGTGTACCTCAAGCTCTTCGGCGGCGCGACGCTGCTCTCGGTGTTCGCCGCCGTCGCGCTGCTCGCCGGGCTCTGGCACCACCGGCGCTCGCCGCTCGCCCTCCTGCTGACGGCCGGGCTCGTCCCCGTCGTCGGGCTGTTCTTCGTTATGCTCGCGGCCAGCTACGGCGACATGTACTTCCGCTATCAGGGGTTCCTGATGGTCCCGATCGCCGTCGCCGGCGCCGCCGGGGTGGCCGGCCTCCGGGGACGGCTGACGAGTTCGGGCTGGAGTCGGTCCGGAGCGGCACTCGCCCTCGTGATCGTGTTGGTCATCGCGCCCGCCGGGCTGGCGGTGGTCCATTCCTCGCCGTACGTCTACCAACCCTCCGGGCACGTCTCGGCCCAACAGGTCGACGGCTACGGTGCGGCGTTCGAGGCGCGCGATCCCGACGTCCCCTTCACCGGCCTCAGGGGCGGGCCGCGACGCTACGTCGACTACCACTACGGCACCCAGTACGCCCGCGACGTCCTCGCGTTCCCGGGCTACGAACGGGGGATACGCCCCGCCGTCTTCGCCGCCGCGAACTACTCGGACGCCTTCGACGGGCCGCGATACCTGACGATCACCGAAGCGACGTACGAACAGGAGACCGGGCTGTACGAGGGGTTCCGCTACCCGAGACGTGGGTTCAGGGCGCTGAAGACGACCCCGGGGGTCGACCGGATCAGGGCGAACGACGGGTTCCGCCTCTACCGCGTCGAGGGGGGTGAGGAGTCCTAGATGGCGCTCGTCGACCGCTTGGCCCGGGGGGTCAAAGCCAGCTTCGCGGCCACGATGCTGAACCTCGTCTCGAGCGGGCTGCTCGTGCTGGTGCTGACCCGGGTGCTGTTCTCGCCGGCGGAGTACGGTCGACTCAACTTCGCGCTCTCGGCGCTGGGGGTGGTGACGATCCTCGCCACGCTCGGCCTACCCAAGTCCACCGCGCGGTACGTCACGGAGTTCACCGAGACCGACCCGGGACAGGTCCCCCACGTCCTGCGGCAGTCGGCGTTCTACCTGACGATCATGATCGCCGCCGTCGTCCTCGGGACGGTGGTACTGGGGCCGACCGTGCTCCGACTCACCGGCTCGCCGGCCGTCGGCGGCCTGCTGGCTGTGGGCAGCCTCTACGTCGCCGGCCGGGCGTACCAGAGCTACTTCGCGACGGTGTTCCAGGGGCTGAACCGGGTGGACTGGAGCGCGCTGGTCACGACCGTCTCGAGCGTCGCCCGCCTGCCGCTGGTGGTGCTGATGGTGACACTCGGCTTCGGCGTCGTCGGGGCCGTCGCGGGCTACGTGCTCGCGTTCGCGCTGGCCTCAGCGATGGGCGCGTACGTCGTCTACACCCGCTTCTACCGCTCCTACGACGCCGACGACGCGCCGAGCGACCGGCTCACCCGTCGCCTCCTCGAGTACAGCGTCCCGCTGACGGCGACCCGGGGGGCGAACGTACTCGACAAGAAAGTCGACACGCTGCTGGTCGGCGTCCTGATCGACATGACCGCAGTCGGCTACTACACCGTCGCCAAGCAGGTCTCGGACTTCGTCGCCGCGCCGGCGTCGTCGTTCGGCTACACCATCTCGCCGGCGCTGGGCGAGCAGTCATCGAAGGACGAGACCCAGCGTGCGGCGACCCTCTACGAGCGCTCGCTCCAGTACGTCCTGCTGGCGTACGTCCCAGCCGTCGTCGGCCTGATCCTCGTCGCTCAGCCGATGGTTCGGTACGTGTTCGGCCCCGACTACCTCGGCGCCGTCACGACACTGCAGGTGTTCAGCGGCTTCATGCTCGTCAACGCTGTCAACAAGGTCACCAGCGACGGCCTCGACTACCTCGGCCGGGCGCGGTCGCGGGCGATCATCAAGTCCGCGATGGCGGTGAGCAACTTCGGGCTGAACCTCGTGTTGATCCCGGCGATGGGCGTCGTCGGCGCCGCCGTCGCCACCGTCATCACCTACACGATCTATACGGGGTCGAACGTCTACTTCATCACCCAAGAGCTCCCCGTCGACGTGCACGCGGTGGCGCGCCGGCTGGTCGTCACCGCCATCATCACGACCGGGATGGCCGCGGTGGTCTGGGGGGCGCTCCCCTACGTCTCGGACCTCCCCTCGCTGCTCGCCGTCGTGTTCCTCGGCGCGGCGATGTGGGCGACGCTCTCCGTGCTCGGCGGCGTGCTCAACATCCGCCGGGTGGCCAAACTCCTCACCTGAGTGGGCCGCCACAGACCCGGTACACGCCCCATAACAAACCCCGAGAGTGGAGAGGCCGGGGTATGGCACGCGACCGACCCACGGACGACCGCCCCCCCGCTGCAGGCTCGGTGCAGGTACCCGAACAGCTCCGCGGCGAGACCGTCCTCGTCACCGGCGGGGCGGGCTTCGTCGGGAGCCACCTCGCCAGCGCGCTCGCCGACGCGTGTGACCTCCGGGTGATCGACGACCTCTCGGACGGCCGCCGCGAGCGCGTCCCCGAGCAAGCCACGTTCGTCCACGGCGACGTGCGCGAGACCGGCGCGCTGGTTCCGGCCGCCGACGGCGTCGACACGATCTTCCACCAGGCCGGGCTGGTCAGCGTCCCCGAGTCGCTCGAACGCCCGATCGAGAGCCACGAGCGCAACGTCGACGGCACCCTCGCCGTGCTCGAAGCCGCCCGGCGAAACGACGCCCGCGTCGTCTTCGCCTCCAGCGTCGCCATCTACGGCGCCCCCGAGACGGTCCCGATCGCCGAGGACGAACCGACTGACCCGACCTCCCCCTACGGCGTCGACAAGCTCGCGGCCGATCACTACGTCCGGCTCTATCACGACCGCTACGACCTCGAAACCGTCGCGCTGCGCTACTTCAACGTCTACGGGCCGGGGCAGGACGCCGGGGTGATCAACGCGTTCCGCGACAAGGCACGCGCCGGGCAGCCGCTGGTCGTCGACGGCGACGGCAAACAGCGGCGGGACTTCGTCCACGTCGAGGACGTGGTCCGGGCGAACCTCGCGGCGGCGACGACCGACGCCGTCGGCGAGGCGTTCAACATCGGGACCGGCGACAGCATCCGGATCGAGGACCTCGCGGCGATGGTGCGGGAGCTGACCGGCACCGACGTGCCGATCGAACACACCGAACCCCGGCCCGGCGAGATCCGCAACAGTCGTGCCGACCCCACCCGGTCCCGCGAACGGCTCGGCTTCGAGGCAGCCGTCTCGCTGGAGGCGGGGCTCGAAGACCTGCTGGTGGCCAACCCCGTTCACCACTGAGCCCCGCCCGGGTCAGCTCCCCGGGAACCTGAACTCCGTCCCCCCACAGTCGGGACACTGGTCCTGTCGCTCCGGCGTCGGCTCGGTGCCCGGCGACGCGAGAAGGACGAACGAGCACTCTTCGCATTCGACGTATTCGTTATGAGTCATGTAGTAGCCCTGACCGACGAACCCCCCCTCCTGCCGACGACGGGCTGACCGAACGCCGCGCTCGCTTTCCGTACCGGGGCAACGATCCCCACACGGGTAACGCTTGTCGGTCACTCGGCCATTCACACTTCGCCGCCGGTCGGGTGTGGCGTGAGGGAGTGCCATCCCGGCCTCGATCGGCCGCCCACCGAGGCCGGGGGTTCGTACCAGCCACCTCCGTTGTGTTTCTCAACAATAACTTTACAACCCCACCAAGCGACAGACCACCATGGATTGCCGTGAGGGCGAGGAGTCCACGTCCTCGACCATCACCTGCCGCTGTGGGGAAACACACGAGGTCTCGTCGTCCGTGGCTACGGTACGGTGTGACTGTGGCGCACGATACGCCGTGACGATCACCGAACTCATCACCTCCGAGTTCAGCTGAGCTACGTCGTCACCGGCCCCCGAACGTCAGGTCCGCCAGGTCGGGGTGGCCGGCGAACCGCTCGACCGTCGGCTCGCCCAGGCAGTACGCGTCACGCACGCCCTGCCAGTCGGTGTGTCGGCGCAACACCCGAACCGGGACCGACTCCAGACCCAGCAGCTTCACCATCGAGAGCCGGTTGCGGCCGTCCGCGAACAGGAGTTCCCCGTCCCGGCCGACGTGGACCGCGATCTCGTCTTTCAGCCGCTCGGTGCGGAGACTGTCCTGGCGTTTTATCGGGTCCTCCTCGCCGCTGGCGGCCAGTTCCGCCTGTGTCCGGTAGCCGACTTCCGCGATGCGCTCGTAGAGGTCGTCGAGCCGGTCACACCGCTCGCGGAACGCGGCCTCGCTCTCACAACCCCACGGCGCGGCGCCGTCGTTGATCTCGTCGACGACGCGGTCGAAAAACGCCGTTTCCTCCCACGGCACGCCGTCCTCGAAGTGGCGCTCGTACGCCTGGAACACGTCGAGGTCGGTGAACCGCGTCGTCGGCCGGTCCCAGTCGCCGCCGACGACCAGCCCGGCCTCGCGGAACTTCGACTCCCGCAGCCATACGACCCGTTCGACGTTCGACGGGTCGATCCGGATCAGGCGGTAGGGGTCCGCCGGTGCGGCGTAACAGGCGCGGTTGCGCAACCCTCTGAGGCCGACGTAGGCCCGAGCGTAGCCGTCGCGGGCGCGGCGGAGATACGGTTCGAGGCCGGGCCGTTCGGCGAGTAGTCGCCGGCCCACCCCCCGGAAGAGGTCGTCGAGCGTCTCGCCGACGTTCGTTCCGGACATCGCCTCACTCGGCGTCTATCGGCTGTTCCATCGGGTGTCCCGGCGGGTTGGCGGCCGCCTCGCGGACGGCCTCCATCAGGTAGCTCGTCCACCGGGACTCAGACAGCGGGACCGGCATCGCGTCGGGGTCGTCGGCCAGCAGCGCCTTCGACTCGGCGTCGTTCTGGTAGAAGTGGGCGTTGAGCATCCGCTGGGTGTCCCAATCGTCATCGTCGGCCAGGGCACGCCGGGCCACCGCGCGGGCGTTCGCCACCGTCCCTGCGAGTCGGTCGCCCGCCTCGTCGATGTTGTTCAGCGCCCGCGTCGCCGCCGAGCGCTTGTAGTCCCGGTCGTGTTCGATCACGGTCTGGGAGAGCAGGTCGACGGTGAGCGAGCACTTCTCGCCGTGGATCAGGATCTGCCGGACCGGGCGGGTGCCGCCGAGGATCTTCGTCGTACAGAGCACCTCGTCGTCGGTGACGTACTGGATCTGGGCGCCGTCGTAGTCGAACGGTTTGTCGTAGTCGTCGAACAGCGCGGTTGTGGCGTTCACGGCTTCCTCGCTGCGGGGGTACCCCCCGGCTCGCAGGGTCAGATACACCGGGTGAGGGATCCCCTCCTCGAACTCCCCGCCGGCGAGTTCGAAGTTCCACGGGCCGCGGTTGGGGTCGTCCGGGCGGCTGGAGCCGGTGTAAATAACGTCGACGCCGCGAACCTCGCCGAGGTCGCCGCGGCGGCGCCGGGCCATCGCTGCCCGGACCGCCGGGTCGAAGTTGTGGTTGTGTTTCTCCGAGACGGTGACGCCGGCGTCGGCGGCGTAGGCCGCCAGCTCCTCGAACTCGGCGTAGGTCTCGGTGATCGGCTTCTCGATCTGGATCGGCACGCCGGCGTCGATGGCCAGCTTGGCGATCGGGAGGTGGGTCTGGACCGGCGTACAGATGTGGAGCCAGTCGAGGTCGATCTCCGAGAGCATCGCCTCCACGTCGAAGAAGGGGGTGATGTCGTACGTGTCGGCGATTTCGCGGGCGACCGTCTCGTCGGTGTCACAGATGGCGACGAGTTCGGTTCGCGGGTTCTGTCGCAGGCCGTTGAGGTGGACGCCGGAGACGGTACCGCCGCCGACGACCGCTGTTCGGAGCGTCATCACCGGCTCGTCGCCACCGCGGGGGTTTGTTATGGGGCCGGTACCCGCGCCGACCCCCGTTAGCGCGACCGGTTCAGCCGTCCTCGACCGTACTGCCCGCGTGTGGTTTCGCCGTTCGGCCGTCCACCACCCAGGCGAGGAGTGCGAGCCCGAGCAGCGTCAGGTCGGCGGCGGCGTAGAGCGCGCCGGCCGGTGTCGAGAGGAAGCCGATGAAGTCGTCGACCAGGTCGGTCAGGTACGGCAGGCCGCCGCCGGCGCCGCTCGAGTCGGCCGGCACCAGCGGCCACAGGAGGAACCCGACGCGGAGTTCGCCCTTGACGAGCAGCGGGTAGGCGACGTCGCCGGCGAGGTGACTGAGATAGCCAGCCCCGAACGCGAGTGCGACCGACCGCCGCTCGGTCGAGAGCCCCACGGCCGCCACGACCGCCACCAAGGGGAGCGCGACCAGCAGCGAGTGGCCCAGCGAGCGCCCCGAGGGCAGTACGGCCAGCCACCACGAGAGCGGCTTGTCGATCAGGTCCGGTAGCACCGCCGCGCCGGCGACGACGACGGCGGCCCGGCGCGACGGCGGCCGTCGCCACCCCAGTCGGTGGAGGGCCGAGAGCAGCAGGTAGCCCGCGGCGACGTGGTCCCACGGCCACACGGTCAGTTCCCCGCGGCCGCTCCGACCGTCTCACTCCCCGCGAGCGAGCCGGCCCCCTCGTTCACGTCGACCCAGCGGTAGAGGTGGTAGTCCGCGCTCTCCGCCCCGGGCGTTTCCGGTTCCGACTCGACGTAGACGTAGACGCTCAGGCGTAGCTCCGAGCCACGCAGCGGCGGGGTGAACTCGATCCGTCTGGTCGTCCCCTCGCCCGCCGGAACCGTCAC
Organism: Halolamina litorea; assembly: GCF_026616205.1. Taxonomy (NCBI): domain Archaea; kingdom Methanobacteriati; phylum Methanobacteriota; class Halobacteria; order Halobacteriales; family Haloferacaceae; genus Halolamina; species Halolamina litorea. The sequence goes on along the minus strand of NZ_JANHGR010000003.1, from coordinate 108,934 downwards.
TGTCGCCCGCGAGAGCGCCGCCCGCTCCAACACGGCCGGGCCGGCAGTCCCGTTGTTCCGCGCGTCGCCCAACCGTTCGAGCACGACGACCGCCGTGTAGTTGTGGTCCTCGTCGTCGTCGTTTTCGACGAACAGCGGGAGCGACGCCGCCGCCCCCTGTTGGAACGTGTCGGTATCGGTCCACTCGCCGTCGGCGCCGTCCGCCAGCGCGACCTCCGAGTAGTGCACCCCGCGGTCCGGGGCCGCGAGTCCGACCGCGAGCGTGACCACGCCGACGACCACGACGACGGCGAGCGCGACGTTCAACGCCGCGTCGACCGACGGGGCGTCGACGGTCGCCTCGCGGGCGTCCCGGTACAGGCGCCGAACCGGGAGCCTGATCCGTTCGTCGGCGGGCACTCGGAGGCGACGCACCGCGGCGACGGCGATCCCCGCCAGCGTGACCGTCAGCACCACCCCGAGTACGGCTCCGGTTCCGAACCCGAGCACCGAGAACGGGAGCACCCCGAGCACGAGCAACACCAGCGACGTACCCACGGCGATGGCACCCCGTTCGGCCCATCCCGGCTGGGGCTGGTTCCGCCGCTGTGCGGCCCTGACCGGGTACAGCGCCGAGACGACCGCGTAGCCGGGACAGAACCCCAGGAGTGCCCCCGCGAGCAACACGCGGGTAGGCCCCTCGACGACGCCGCCGGCCAGCAGCGCGACTGCGACTCCCGTGTAGCCGGCGACGACGAGCAGGTCCGTCACGTCCGTGAGTGAACTCGACCGTTCCCGGGTCGAACGCACCGTGCTCATCGCTCACCCCGCGATTTCGATTCCCCTGGGCTCCTCGTCGTCTGTCCGTGGGGTGCCGGGCCAGTGACGGCACCGAAACGAGTTCGGATCACGTTCCTCGGCTGCTCGATGTTCCGCACCGCGTTCGTTCGCCCGTGTCGTGACGGTCCTGCCGGAGTAGGTCGTTGTTGACGCCCCGCCGTCCGGTCCATCGCCGGTCGTCGCCCCCTCGCTCGACTGCGGCTGATTCCGGGTTCAGCTCCCTGTCTCGCATGGTCGCCACCTCCTCGCTTCGCTACTTTGTTAGGCACTGCTTCACTGCGCTCGCCCCGGGAAGGCGCTCTTTGACGCCTGCGTAGTGTCTGATTTCGACTGCAAACCGTCGATCCTCGGATGGCGCGAAATCCCCACAGCGACGGGCTCTCGGGGGAAGAAAGGTGTTGCTTACATTACGTACGTCTCGCATGGGTTGCGACGACTATGCAACAGGTGTTGACTGATCGAACCGGACGGATGGTACTCGCTGCCTTCGCCGCCGCGCTCGTCGTGACCGCAGGGATCCCGGGCGTCGTCGCCGGCGCGCCCGCGGCCCTGCAGGCGGCTGACTCATCGACCGCCCTGACGGAGTGTGGCCCGATCGACGAACCGGGAACGTACGAACTCCGGGGCAACGTCACCGCGCCCTCGGCCGGCGACTGCCTCACGGTCCGGGCCGACGGCGTGACCATCGACGGCAACGGCTACGCCATCGTCGGCAACGAGAGCGGCATCGGTGTCGCCACCGACGGCGTCACCGGCCTCACTGTCACGAACGTGACGTTGACTGGCTGGTCGACCGCCGTCTCCGCTACCGGAGGCGCGGAGAACGTGACGGTCCGGAACAGCACGATCACGAACGGCGCGCTCGGCGTCGCCGCCTTCGGCGGGAGCACGAACCTCGTCGTCACCGACACGCACATCCACGACCTCGCGGGCACCGGTATCCACCTCCGGGCCGACGACGGCCACATCGTCGGGAACGAGATCGAGGCCACCGGCGGCTTCGCGGTCGACGTCGCTGCCGGCGACGGTGTGCAGGTTTCCGACAACCGGATCAACGCCACCCGTGGCGGGATCGAGGTGACCGACTCGGCCGGCGTAGCCATCAGCGGGAACGAACTGCGCTCGGTCAACGGTACCAGCATCCACCTCGCCGGGGAGGGCGGCGACTGGCGGGACGACTACCGCGGGAACGCGCCGCTGTTCATCGCGGTGATCCTCTCGCCGCCCGAGCCCATCGGGCCGACGGAGATCGTCGGTAACACCGTCGCCGACGGCGACGGGAACGGGATCCTCGTTCAGGACGCCTCCGACGTGACCGTCAGGCAGAACCGCGTGGTTCGGAGTCGGGACGGCATCCGTGTCGGCGGCACGAAACAGGTCAGCATCGTCAACAACACCGCGGTCGCGAACCGCGACGACGGCATCTCCCTCGCCGGCTCGGCCTGGGGTCTCATCGACAACAACACGGCCCGCGCCAACGCCGACGACGGCTTCTACGTCGTCGGCGACGACGCGACGGTGACCGCGAACCTCGCGGCCGAAAACGGCGACGACGGGCTCGACGCTCAGAACAGTACCGGCGTCGTCGTCCGGGGGAACCGGTTCCTCGACAACCGGAACGACGGCGTGTTCTTCCGGGGAATCGTCGACGGCGTGATCGAGGACAACGAGGTCGTTCGCAACGACGATGACGGTGTCGACCTCCGTGGCACCGTCGGGGTGCGCGTCGTCAACAACACCGTCTGCGGGAGCGGCGACAACAACCTCATCTCGCGTACCGGAACCCGAGGAACGGTCGTCCGGAACAACGGCTGTTGAGCTAACTCACGTTGGGCGGTCCTCCCCCCCCCCCAACTCCCGATCCATCACCCTTCTCACACCCGTCGACGGCGCACGAGTAGCGCGACCGCCAGCGCGACGGTCGCCAGCACCGCGCCGAAGCCCGGGATCTCGGTCGTCGTCGTCGCCGTGGCCCCGTCGGTGTCCGTGTCGGCGAGGACCTCGACCGTGACCGACTGGTTGCCGACCGTCGCGTCGTAGTTCCCCGCGGCCATCACCGAGCGGGAGAACGAGACCTCACGTTCCTCGCCCGCTGGGACCGAGACCGTTCGCGTCTCCAACTCCTCGCCGAACAGGTGCAGGGTCACTGTCCGGTTGCCGTTGGCGGTCCCGTTGTTCCTGACCGTCGCCGTGACGGTGAAGCGCTCGCCGGCGCCGACCGCGCCCTCCTCGACCCGGAGCGAGGAGACGCTGATGTTCGGCACGCGCGGTTCGACGACGATGATCCGTGTCCGTCCCTGATCGACCTCGACGGCTTTCCGGCCGGCCGAGTCGAACTGTCGGCTGAACGTCAGCGTCCGGCGCTCGCCGGGCACGAGCGAGAGCGATCGGCTCTCGATGACGGTCCCCTCGACCTCGAACTCGACGGTCTTGTTGCCGGTCGCGTTCCCGTTGTTCACCACGGTCGCCTCGACGACCAGCGTCTCCCCGGTCAGCAGGCTGTCGTTGAGGAACGTGACGTTCGCTTGCCCGATATCCGGCTCCGGCTCCGGCTCCGGTTCGGGCTCGGGCGTCGGCGTCGGGTCGGGTTCGGGCTCTGGTTCAGGCTCGGGCGTTGCTGTCGGCTCGGGGTCCGGCTGTGGATCCGGCGCGGCGTTGCCGCCCTGCTGGCCGCCACCGCCAGCGTCGTTGCCACCGCCGCCAGTGTTCCCTCCGGCGTCGTTATCACCGCCGCCAGCGTCGTTGCCACCGCCGCCAGTGTTGCCGCCACCACCGTTGTTGCCGCCACCACCGTTGTTCCCGCCAGCCTGGCCGACGGTGACCGTCGTGGTCGTCGTGGCGGTCACCCCGCCCTCGGTCGTGATCTGGAGGGTCACGTCGTAGTTGCCGGCCGAGTCGTAGCTGTGCTGGACCGACGTTCCCCCGACGCCCGCGGTGGCGCCGTCGCCGAACTGCCACGTGTACTCCACGATCGGGCTTGCGGCCGTCGACTCGCCGGCCCCGAACGTGACCGAGTCCCCGGCGGTCGGGTCGCCGGTGTTCACGTCGATCGAAGCAACCGCGGCGTCCGGATCGCCCACGGCAAGCGTCGCACTCGTCGTGTTCGTCTCGCCGTCCGCGCCGACGACGGTCAGCCGGATCGTCTTCCGCCCGGCCGTCTGGAACGTGTACTCCGTTGTCGGCCCGTCGGTCCTCCTGTCGATGGTCCCGTCGCCGTCGAAGTCCCACTCGTAGCGCTGAATGCCGACCGCGTCAGCGTCCTCCCCGCCTTCGTCGTCTCCGTCATCACCGTCGTCAGCGTCCTCCCCGCCTTCGTCGTCTCCGTCATCACTGTCCTCTCCGTCGTCACCATCCTCGCCGCCCTCTCCGTCATCGCCGCCGTCGTTCGGCTCACCGTCGGTCGAGCCGTTCGCATTCATCACGACGGTCTCGTTGACCGTTGCTCCGTCGGGGACCGTCAGGACGGCCGTCGGCGGCGTCGGTGGTTCGACGACGGTCGTGGTGGTGGTGTTCGTCGCCGTCTGACCGCCAGTGTCGACGACGGTGACCGTCACGTCGTACGTGCCGAGCGCCGCAAACGCGTGCTCGACCGTGGACGCGGTGGTGTTGGCCTCGACCGTCCCGTCGCCGTCGAAGTCCCACTCGTAGTGGTCGATCCCCTCCTCGTCGGCCGAGCCGCCGGCGTCGAAGGTGTTCGTCCGGTTTCGGGGGACCTCCGCCGGCCCGACGACGGCCGCCGTCGGGGCGTCGTCGACCGGCCGGACCTCGATCTCGGCCGTCGCCCGGGCGCTCTCGCCGTTGCTGTCCACGACGACCACCGCGGCGGTCACGTTCCCGGGCGTCTCGTAGACGTGTTCGAACGTGGCGTCGGTCGTGTTGGCCTCGGCGGTGCCGTCGCCGTCCACGTCCCAGCGGTACTCCGCGATCCCGCGGTCGTCGCTCGAGTCGCTTGCGTCCAGTACGACCGGCGTGTCCTCGTCGACTACTGCGGACGCGTTGAGGCTGACGTTCGGCGGTTGGTTCGGCGGCAACACCTCGACCGCTCGTGTCGCGGTGTCGCGCTCGCCATCATCGTCGATGACGGTCACCGACGTTTCGACGCTACTGACGCCCCGGTAGCGGTGTTCGACCGTGGGGCCGGTGGTGTTGGCGTCGACCGTGCCGTCGCCGTCGAAGTCCCACTCGTAGCGAACGATCCGACCTTCGTCGGTCGAATTGCTCGCGTCGAGGGCAACAGACCGATTGACCGTCACCTGCTCGGGGGCCGTCAGCACGGCATCCGGCGGGGTCGCGGGCAGCCTCGCGACCGTGGTGGAGGTGTTCGTCGCCATCTGGCCGCCGGTGTCGACGACGGTGACCGTCACCTCGTACGTCCCGGGGGCGTCGTAGGTGTACGCAAGCGTGGGCGCGTCGGTCGTGCTCTCGGCCTCGCCGTCGCCGTTCACGTCCCAGCGGTACTCCGTGATCCCGCGGTCGTCGCTCGACCCGCTCGCGTCGAACGTCACTTGCGTCCCGACGGTGGCGTTCGCCGGCGCGACGAGGCTGGCGTTCGGCGGCTGGTCGGGCGCGAGCACGTCGAGCGTGACGGCGGCTGTGTCCCGCTGGCCGCCGGTGTCGACGACGGTGACAGTCGCTTCAACGTCCGTTCCGGTGGCCCCGTAGGTGTGTTCGAGCGTGGGGTCGGTGGTGTTGGCGTCGACCGTGCCGTCGCCGTCGACGTCCCACTCGTAGCGGTCGATACCCTCTTCGTCGGTCGAGTTACTCGCGTCGAAGGTGACCGGTTCACCGACGGTCGCCTGGTCGGGACCGTCGAGCGCCGCGGTCGGTACGTCGTTAACCGCCCGGACTCGGACCTCGGCGGTCGCGCGCGCCTCCTCGCCGTCGGTGTCTACGGCGACCACCGCGGCGGTCACGTTCCCGGGCGTCTCGTAGATGTGTTCGAACGTGGGCTCCGCCGTCGTGCTCTCGGCTTCGCCATCGCCGTCAACGTCCCAGCGGTACTCCGTGATCCCGCGGTCGTCCGTCGAGTCGCTGGCGTCCAGCACGACCGGCGTATCCTCGTCGACGGCCGCCGGAGCGTCGAGGCTCGCGTTCGGTGGTCGGTTGGGTGCTCGTACCTCGATCGTTCGTGTGGCGCTGTCGCGCTCGCCGTCAGTATCGACGACCGTCACCGTCGCCTCGACTGACCCGGCCTCGCTGTAGGTGTGTTCGAGCGTGGAGTCGGTGGTGGTGGCGTCGACCGTGCCGTCGCCATCCACGTCCCACTCGTAGCGATCGATCGGCCCTTCGTCGGTCGAATTGCTCGCGTCGAGGGTGACCGGCTCGCCGGTCGTCGCCCGCTCGGGCGCCGTCAGCGCGGCCTCGGGCGGGGTCGCCGGCGGCGTCACGTTCACCGCCAGCTCAGCCGAGTCGCCGTTGCCGTAGGTGTCGAACGCCGTCACGCTGACCGTGTAGTTCCCCCGATCGGCGTAGGCGTAAGCCGTGGTGGGCGAGGTGGTGACCCGATCGACCGTGCCGTCGCCGTCGAAGTCCCACTCGTACCCGCCGATGGCCCCGTCGTCGGTGGTCCCGCTCGCGTCGAGCGTGAACGTCTCGCCCGGTTCGAGGGCGGACGGGCCGGTCACCGCCGCGGACGGCTCACCCTCCTCGCAGCCGCCGGGGTGGATGAACACGCGGCGGTCGAGGTCGAGTTGGCGAACCGACCCGTCGGCACCGACCACGCGCCAGCTCTCCATCCGGTACTCGTCAGTCCCGGAGTAGGTCCAGAACCCCCAGCGGTCGGCGTTGCCGTTGAACCCCGGCGTGATCGTGATGGTGTCGGCGCCGCCGATGCCGCCGTAGACGCCGCCGTCGGTTCGGTTGTCGGCCCACTTCCAGTCGACGGACGTGGTCGTCTCGCCGATGTCCCACTCGTCGTCCCGGCCGGGGTACTCGTCGTCCTCGACGATCCACTCCCCGTCGGCGGGCAGCCCCGCGAAGTCCATCGTGAGCGTGCTGCCGCCCGCCTCGTCGCCCAGTCGGTCGTGGACGACGACGAGGCTCGTTCGGTCTGGGCTCTGGTAGAACAGCATCGTGCTCACGTGTGTCTCCTGGTACTCGAGGGTCCCGTAGGAGCTGAACGTCGGCGCTGCAGGGTTGCCCGTGATCTCGGGGTTGGGGTTGCGGTAGTCGTAGAACGTCGCGGCGTCCTCGTCGCCGTCGACAGGGTCGACTACGGTACAGGTCGTCCCCTGGGCGACGGCGTAGGCTCCGGTTTCGGCTTGTTGGCCAGTCACGACCGTCGTGCCGGCGATCGGAGCGATGACGAGCGCGATGACGAGCAGTAGCACGGCTGTGACCGGGAAACGGTCTCTCATTAGGACGCGACTGGTGGCCTCGCCGGCTTTGTTATAAGTCTATTTCGCGGACCCCCGGCCGCAACCTCGTCGCCGTCACGCGGTGCCGGCAGCCCAGCCGGGAACCGACATACGGTGGCAGGACCGCGTCACCACGAGATGGCAGGCAACGAGTAACAATCGGTTGGGTCGTCGTACCGCCGGGCGAATCGCCGACACCCCGGCGAGCACACAATGTACCGAGGACACACTACGGCGGTCGTCATCCCGGCGTACAACGAGGAAGGGTTCGTTGCTGACACGATCGAGTCCGTACCGGCGTTCGTCGACCGGATCTACGTCGTCGACGACGGCTCGAACGACGGCACGTGGGCGGAGATCAGAACGGCCGTCGACCGCGCCGCCGGGCGGGGCGACGACGACGGCGACCGTGTCGTCGCTATCCGTCACGAACGGAACCGTGGCGTCGGCGGCGCGATCAAGACCGGCTACCAGCGCGCCCGCGCCGACGATATCCAGCTCACCGCGGTGATGGGCGGCGACGGGCAGATGGAGCCGGAGATGCTCGGCGACCTGTTCGACCCCATCGTCGACGGCGACGCCGACTACACCAAGGGGAACCGTTTTCTCGCCCGGGCGGGCCACAGCTCGATGCCGAGCCACCGGTTCGTCGGGAACGCCATCCTGGGCGCGCTCACGAAGATCGCCAGCGGCTACTGGACCGCCGGCGACCCCCAGAGCGGCTACACCGCCATCTCGCTGCACGCCCTCGAGACAGCCGACATCGACTCGATGTACGAGTTCTACGGCTACTGCAACGACATCCTGGTGAAGCTCAACGTCGCCGGCCTCCGGGTCGTCGACGTCCCCCGACCCGTCACCTACGGCGACGAGGAGAGCCACATTCGCTACCGCACGTACGTCCCGCGGGTCTCGCTGATGCTGTTCCGGAACTTCCTCTGGCGGCTGCGGACGAACTACCTCGTCTTCGACTTCCACCCGCTCGTCGGCGCTTACGTCGCCGGCGTCGTCGCCTCGGTCGCAGCGGTCGGTGCCGGAATCTGGGCGCTCCCGGGTGTGGGAACGGCCGCGACGCCCCTCGCCCGAGGCGCGGCCGCACTGGGGTTCGGACTCGTTGCGCTGCTCGCGTTCACGTGGGCGATGGCGATGGACCGGGACGCCAACGCGCATCTGGACGACGCCATCTCGCCGGCTGACGACCGCGCCGAGGCGACCGCCGACCTCCCGGTCGCCCGCAACGGCGAGAGCCCCTCTGACGCCGAGCAGTCGTCGGCGTCGACGGCGGATGCCGACGGCCACGGCCCCGGGTACGTCGTTCCGGAGCGGTTCCCGGACCGGCCGGCGGCCGACGAGGAGGGGGCGACGGGACCGAACACCGCCTCAGACTGAGCCGACTGCAAGTCGCCCTCGACTGAGCAGCTACCCTTCCGTCCGACCGCGCCGGCCCGCCGCCGCCCTCGACCAGGCCAGCCGCTCCCGGTTTCACTCTTGATCCGTGACTGGGACGTTCACCGTCCCTACTCCGGATATACGCCAGCTAACAAACAGCCACCACTTGCCTGTATGGGCCATGTTCGGAACGAGCGGTATCCGTGGACGGTTCGGCGACGACGTGACGGCTGGGACTGCGCTCTCCGTCGGTCGAGCGATCGCTTCCGAGGGGAACGGCCGGGTCGTCGTCGGACGCGACCCACGGTCGACGGGCCGCATCCTCGTCGACGTGGTCTCGGCGGGGCTCCGCGAGTGCGGCGCCGACGTGGGCCACCTCGGCGAACTCCCGACTCCGACGATCGCGCGTGCGGTGGAGTGGTACGGCGCCGACATGGGCGTCGCCGTGACCGCCTCGCACAACCCGCCCGAGGACAACGGCCTGAAGCTCTGGAGCGCCGACGGCTCCGCGACCGTCGGGACCGAACTGGCCGCGGTCGAGGACCGGATCCGGCGGGGGGAGTACTCGACCGTCGGCTGGGACGAGATCGGCACCCGCCATCGGTTCAACGGCGCGCGTGGCCGCCACGTGGACGCCATCGTCGACGCCGTCGAGATCGACCCGCCGCTCCGCGTCGTGCTCGACGTGGGTCACGGGAGCGGCCGGCTGACGGCGACCGCGCTCCGACGGCTCGGCTGCACGGTGACGACACTCGACGGCACCCCGGAGGGGTCGTTCCCCGCCCGACAGAGCGAGCCCACCGCCGAGAACTGCAAGATGCTTCGACAGACCGTCGCCGGCAGCGACGCCGACCTCGGGATCGCCCACGACGGCGACGCCGACCGGATGCTCGCGGTCACCGAGTCCGGCCGGTTCGTTCCCGGCGACGTGCTGTTGGCACTGTTCGCCCGCCGCGAGGCGACCGCCGGTTCCCGCGTGGCGGCCCCCATCGACGCCAGCATGACCGTGGCCGACGAACTCGCCTCGGTCGGCGCCGACGTGACCTACACCCGCGTCGGCGACGGCTACGTCGCCGAGCGGACGACCGAGCCGGACGTGGTGTTCGGCGGCGAGCCCAGCGGGGCGTGGATCTGGCCGGAGATCACTCGCTGTCCCGATGGCCCCCTCGCGGCGGCGAAGCTCACGTCCATCGTCGCCACCGACGGCTCGCTGGACGCGCTCGTCGACGACGTGCCCGCGGTCCCGATCCAGCGCCGCAACGTTCGCACCGAGCGAAAGGACTCGGTCGTCGAGACGGTCGCCGAGGCGCTCCCCGACGACGGCCGCGTCACGACCGTCGACGGCGTCCGGGTGGACCTCGACGACGGGTGGTTCCTCGTCCGCGCCAGCGGGACCCAGCCGCTCGTCAGGATCACCGCGGAGGCGCGCGACGAGGAGCGCATGGCATCGCTGCTCTCGACGGCCGAGGAACTCGTCCACGAGGCCATCGAGTCCGACCGGCTGGAGCAGCGGACGGTCGATTGAGGCGGGTCGGGGTGAGGCGGGATCGGGGGCGATCACGCCGCCAGCGGGGCGACTACGGCAGGAAAGACGGTGAAACGCGGGCAGACGGATGTTGGAGGGCGGGATCCGGGCGGCGACCCGTGACGCGGCGGACCGACTGGGGAGCGAGCGGGTCCGCTACCGGGCGTTTGCGTTCGGAAGCGTAGGGAGGGTTAGTACGTCGTCGCAACCGTGATGGCTAGGAGCAGCACCACAGCGGCGCTCGCGATCACGTGGGCACCCGACAGCTGTGCCGCGAAAAACACCGACGTGAACGCCAGATAGCCGGCTCCATACCGTCGGTCGAACGGTTGCTCCTTCGCCTCCTCCGCTTCCTCCTCGTTCTCGCCGTTCGCTACGTCCAGGTACTCGTACAGGGGCTCGATGTGCTCACCAGGCTCGATCCGTCCTCGGGACTGGTTGAAGTCGATCACGTCCACGTCGTCCATCTTCGGGAGGTGACACTGGTAGAGTCCGATGTACACCCGCTTGCGCTGTTGGGCGTTCAGCTGCCGGACGGTAGTGTCGTTCTCGATGGCGGCGATGTGCTCGGCCAGTTCGCCGATGGTGACCGTCTCCTCGCGGTCGCGCAGGAACTCGAGAACGAGCTGGCGCCGCCGGTTCCGCAGCATCTCGAAGATGATGTCCAACGAGGGTTCGGTGGACTCCTCCGCCGCCGGCGCTTCGACATTCATTTCGTCGCTCCCAGGACCTGACGGTGTGAGACCCGAGTCGATCCCCGTATCGACCTGGCCCGCCCGTGTGTCTCCCATGTTATCAGACATGATCAAAATGGGTATTGGTATCTACTACCATTATTCTTGTGCTATTCTCCAATCCGTCGGGAGTGTTTGTGGGCAACATGGGATCTTTGCCGGACACGTGGGATCTCGGGTGTACCGATGTGCGAATCCCAACGCGTGTCACCGACGTTTCATTCCCTACTGACCAATACAGTTAGTTATCCATCGCATACCGGGCTGAAATGGCCGTCATACTCCGAATATGTGGGGCCCTCGACCACGGTTATTCGTCACACGAAGTATGTTTTTGACGGTCGGCGACCGACCCCCGGAACGCGGTGAATAACAGGTGCATAGCCGCTGCAAGCGCCGAATAACAATTCAGGGACGGTGTATCTACGGGACGTTGCCCGAACCTCGGGGCACACGACAACGATGACCCGACACACGTCGAACCTACTGACCGATAGACCGTCCGCCTGCACCCCCTCGTCGACCACACCGTCCGGCGGGGTGGGGGCCATCAATCATCGGCGCGCGCGCGCCGATCACCGGAGGGAACCATGTGTGGAATAACGGCCTGTGCCGCACCGCGCGGCACGGACGTACTCGAGACGCTGGTCGACGGGCTGCGGAACCTGGAGTATCGCGGCTACGACTCGAGCGGCGTCGCGGTACGAAACGACGACGGGCTGACGGTCGTTAAGCGTGAGGGCGAGATCGACGTGCTCGCCGACGCGCTCGCTGACACCGCACCGGCCGGTGCTGTCGGCATCGGTCACACCCGCTGGAGCACGCACGGGCCGCCGACCGACGCCAACGCCCACCCCCACACCGGCTGTACGGACGACGTGTCGGTCGTCCACAACGGTATCGTGGAGAACTACGCCAGCCTGCGCGAGGACCTGCTCGCGCGCGGTCACACCTTTACCAGCGAGACCGATACCGAGGTCATCCCCCACCTCATCGAGATGTACCGTGGTGAGGGGCTCTCCCCCGAGGACGCCTTCCGAGCCACTATCGAGCGTCTGGAGGGCCGGTTCGCTGTCGCGATGCTCGTTGACGACCACGAGACGGTGTTCGCCGCGCGCGACGGGTCGCCGCTCGTCGTCGGCGTCGGCGAGGACCGACGGTTCCTCGCCAGCGACGTGCCGTCGTTCCTCGAACATACCAACCGCGTGGCGTTCCTGGAGGACGGCGACGTGGTAAAGCTCTCCCCGGGCGATCACGAGGTCACCGACCTCGGCGGGCACCCCGTCGACCGCCCGGTCCAGACCGTCGACTGGCAGGCCGAGGACGCCCAGCGCGACGGGTTCGACCACTACATGCTCAAGGAGATCCACGAGCAGCCGGCCGCGCTCGACCGTGCGATCCAGGGCCGCATTACCGACGACAACGACGTGCGACTCGAAGGGTTTCCGGCGGGCGAGTTCGCTGATGTGGGGGCGGTCCACCTGATCGCCTGTGGGACGTCGTATCACGCTGCGCTCTACGCCCAGCAGCTACTGGCGAACCGGGACATCCCGGCGCAGGTGTTCAGCGCGGGCGAGTACACGACGACCCCCGCGCCCGTCAGGGACGACACGCTCGTCGTCGCCGTGACCCAGAGCGGGGAGACAGCCGACACGCTGTCCTCGCTCGATATCGCCGCCGAGCGCGGCGCGCGCACGCTCGCGGTGACGAACGTGATCGGCTCGACGGCGGCGCGGACCGCCGACGACGCGCTGTTCATCCGGGCCGGCCCGGAGATCGGCGTCGCCGCGACGAAGACGTTCTCCTCACAGGTGGCGGTGCTCGCGCTGCTGGCCGAGCGCATCGCCGAGGACGTGTCCGGAACCGTCCACTCCGACCGCGAGGCGCTGCTCGCGGCGCTCGAGCGGCTGCCGGCGGACGTTCAGGACACCCTGCAACGGTCGCCCGTGGAGTCGCTGGCGACGGAGCTTCGCGGCCGCGAAGAGCAGTTCTTCATCGGTCGTGGGTACGGCTACCCGGTGGCGCTCGAGAGCGCGCTGAAGTTCAAGGAGATCACCTACGAGCACGCCGAGGGGTTCGCTGCGGGCGAACTCAAACACGGCCCGCTCGCGCTGGTGACCTCCGACACGTCGGTGTTCGCCGTCTTCACCGGACGCCACGACGAGAAGACCCTGAAGAACGTCGAGGAGGTCCGCGCCCGTGGCGCGCCGGTGGTGGCCATCGCCGCCGAATCCGACCACGAGGTCGCGGAGGCCGCCGACGAGTTCCTACCGATCCCGGACACTCACCCGGTCGCGGCGGGGCTGCTCGCGAACGTGCAGCTCCAACTCGTCTCCTACCGCGTCGCGGACCTGCTCGGCCGTTCGATCGACAAACCACGGAACCTCGCGAAAAGTGTCACCGTCGAGTGATTTGCCACGCGGTCGGTTCTCCCCGGCCGCGGTGGCTTGGGGGGCTTGAAACGAGATTCGCCCCACACAATGTCCACGAAGGAACAGAACACCCTGACACAGGACACGGTTTACGACCTACTGAGCAACGGGCGGCGACGGTTCGTCATCTCGCGGCTCCGGCGCGCCGAGGGACCCGTCTCGGTCAACGACCTCTCCGAGGCGGTCGCCGCGTGGGAGAACGACGTTCCCGAATCGGAACTCACGGACAAACAGATCAAACGCGTCTACGTCTCGCTCTACCAGATACACATCCCCAAACTCGACGAGGCGGGGCTGGTGGACTACGACAAGGACAGCGGCTTGGTCGAGCTAACTCCCGCTGTCTCGGAACTCGACAGCTACCTTCCCGAACAGGAATCCGACGAGGACCGACCACGACGGTGGCTGCTCCTCTATACGGCGATCGCGTTCGTCTCGCTCAGCCTGTACGGCGGCGTGTTGCTGTTCCCGGACACGTTCGGGTGGATCTCCGTGACGGCGCTCAACATCGCCCTGTTCAGCGTGATCGTGATCACGACGGCGACGCATTACCTACTCGAACAATGGCGCTGAGTCCACCCCCCACACCGGCTGCTCCGAGCTGTGTGGGCGAACTATGCGGTCCTGCCCACCCGGCGACGGCCGGGGGCGCCGGAGGTGGTTAATCATGGACCCTGACTGGAACACTATCGGACACGTCATCAGCTCGAACCACCGAACGAAGGTACTCGGCCGGCTAGCCGACAGCCCGGCGACCCCGACCCAGATCGCCGCGGACGTCGACCTCGCGTCGACGCACGTCTCGCGGGCACTGAACTCGCTGCGTGAACACGGTCTCGTCGAACTACTCGTCCCCGAGGACCGCCGGAAGGGGCGCGTCTACGGGATCACCTCGGAGGGTGCCGAGACGTGGGAGTTGATCCAGTCGAAGGGGCTGACCAAGTGAGTGAGGACCCCACGGAAGCCGGCCCATAACGAAGCGAGAAAGCGTACTACGAACGGTCGCATGCGAGCGAAACTACTCGGCGCCGTCCTGTTCCTGATCGCGATCGTTGCACTGTTCATCGAACGCCGCACCCGCCCCGAGTTCGCCGACACCGCCGCCTGAGTCCCTTCACGGTGCTTTTGAGGAGGGGACGTAGAGATCGTCTTCCCAGGCTCGCCGCGCCCGTAGCGACGCTGCGCCGTCGTCTGTGAGCGCGTAGTAGTTGGTGCGGCGGCTGATCTGGCCCTTCTCGACCAGCCCCTTCTCGACCAGCGTATCGAGGTTGGGGTAGAGCCGGCCGTGGGTGATCTCCGTATCCAACGTGGCTTCGAGCTCGTTGGCGATCCGTTGCCCTGACGGGTGATCGAACCCGGCGATGACGTAGAGCAGATCACGCTGGAAGCCGGTTAGCTCGTGGACGGAAACGACCATGTCCCGGATGAGCCGCGGCTCGGGTATTGTTAGTCTTTGACAACGGCCGCGCTGTTTGTCAGTCGGCTTTTCCGGCCTGCGGCGTCGACGGTGCGGCCGCGGCCGTCGACGAGCGACGGAATCGCGGGGGTTCGAAGTGGTGGGCTGCGATTCCATACATCGGAACCTACCACCCCGCGAGTCGCGTTAGGAACCGTCCTCGTACTCCCGGTCGTCGTCCCCACTCTCCTCCCCCGGACAGAGTAACTCCGGGCTGCGCTCGAACTTCGACCGTTTGATGAACTCATTGATGCGGTTCATGTCGGCTTCGGTTATCCCCGGCATGACTCGTACACTCCACAGGAGAGGGCATAGTAATGCGACTCATAGACACAGGTAAGACAGGTATAACGTCTCGCTGCCGGAACAGTCGGTATCTGCCGCAGTCCCCCGATTTCGCCCGTGGCGGTCTCACGAACGACCCCCTGACGCTCACCGGTTCGGACTAGTCAGCGCGAATATCCGATTTCGTGTGGGTGTCTCTCAGGGGTCGTAACGCTTTTTTATACGAGTTTCGAAGCGGGGGGTGATGACTTGTCAGAGGAGGGCCGCACGCAGCGAACGCGAGTTCGGTGGTGTCGTCGATGACGGCGCCAGTGTGGCTATCAGCATCGTAACTATGGTCGCGGATCGCGAGGGCGTCGAGCCCCAGTCGCTTGACACGCCGCTTTACGAAGCGGTCGACCCGGACGCCTTGGCAACGCTGGTCCAAAGCGCCCCGGAGACACAACTCACGATCAGCTTCAACTACGCGGGCTACCGCGTCACCGTCGTTTCGGACGAGGAGGTCGTCGTCGACGTCACCCCGCTCGCGTAGCGACTGACCCCAGCCCTCCCTCAGCGGTCGCGAGTAACTGCTTCGCCGAGCCCCGTCTGACTGCTGGGTGACAGCGTCACGCCGGCGTCGATGCTGGTGTTGATGCCCGTTTTGACCCCACGGCCGATCACCGCGCCGAACTTCCGGCGCCCGGTCGAGCGCCGCTGTCCTTTCACTGTCAGCTTCACAGGCGCGTCGTCGTGTCTGAGGTTCGCGACGACGGTGCCGGCGCCGAGGTTCACGTCGTCGGCGAGCAGGCTGTCACCCACGTAGGAGAGGTGCGCGACGTTCGTCCCCTCGCCGATGACGCTGTTTTTGATCTCGACGGCGTGTCCGATGTGGGCGTCCGGCCCAACGAGCGTCGCCCCTCGGATGAACGCGTTCGGGCCGACGCTCGCACCAGCGCCGATCAACGCCGGCCCCTCGATCGTGACGCCGTCGTGGACCGTGGCCCCTGACTCGACGACGACCGGACCGTCGAGGGTCGCCCCCGCGGCCACGTCGCCGTCGACGCGCGTGGTGAGTTCATCGAGTTTCCACTCGTTGGCCGCAAGCAGCTCCCACGGCCGCCCGACGTCGATCCAGCGCGCGAACGGGACGGCCTCGACGTGGCCGCTCCGACAGAGGTCCTCCAGCAGGTCCGTGAGTTCGAACTCCCCGCGCTCGCTCTCGTCGATCCCGTCCAGTGCGTCCCGCGCTCGGCTCGGGAAGGTGTACGCGCCCGCGTTGACGAGATTGCTCTCGGGGTCGGCGGGTTTCTCGGTCACGCCGACGACCCGCCCGGCGCCGCTGCCGCCGTCCCACGAGAGCGCCTGTTCGTAGTTCCCGGCGTCCGCGGGGGCGCCGTCCTCGAGCGTGAGCACGCCGTATTGAGTCGGGTCCTCGGCGACGTACGAGCCGACCGACGGGACCGCGTCGTACACCCGCGACAGCGACGGCGTGTCGTAGAGCGCGTCGCCGTTGAGCACGACGAAAGGGGCGTCGACCAACTGCGAGCGCGCGGCCAGTACGGCGTCGGCAGTCCCCCGCTGCTCGTCCTGGCGGCAGTACTCGATGGGGACCCCCGCGTGGCGGTCACCGAGCGCCGTGCGGACCTGCTCGGCGCCGCAGCCGACGACGACGACGAAGCGCGAGGCACCGGCCGCGACGGCGGCGTCGAGCGTGTGAGCCACCAACGGCCGCCCAGCGACCGGGAGGCAGGGTTTGGGGGTTTCCTCGGTCAGTGCGCCCATTCGGCTTCCCTCGCCGGCGGCGAGAACGACAGTCTGCATGGCCACGTACCGTCGCTACGGGTGGAAAGTAACACACCGGCTAAACGCGCGTCCCCGGCAGTACGTATATGTTCGATGGCCGAGAACTGTCGGCTATGTCCCGTTTCCGTGATCTCCCGCACGACCGGCCGTGGCTCACGCTCGCGCTCTCGGTGCTGGTCGTCGAGGTCGTCGGCGCCTCGGGCTCGCTGTTCACCGTACAGGGGCTGGACACGTGGTACGACACCCTCGTGCGCCCGGCGTTGGCGCCGCCCAACTGGGTGTTCGCGCCCGTCTGGACGACGCTGTTCGCGCTGATGGGTGTCGCCGCGTGGCTCGTCTGGCGCCGCGCGCGCTCCTCGCCGCGTGGTGCCCGAATCGCGGCGCTGACGTTCGCCGCACAGTTCGTCTTCAACCTCGCGTGGTCGGCGGTGTTCTTCGGACAGCAGGCTATCGGCGCCGGCCTCGTCGTCATCGCGGTGCTGTGGGTACTGATCGTGGCGACTATCGTGACGTTCGCCCGCGTCGACCGCCGGGCCGGCGCGCTCCTGATCCCGTACCTGCTCTGGGTCTCGTTCGCGACGTACCTCAACTACGCCTTTTGGACGCTGAACTGACGCTGACGCTCGGGTGCCGATACCCGGCGTCCTCGGCCGTTCTCAGGACTCGTCCGGGCAGATGTCCTCGCGGACCGCCGCGGCCACGTCGGGGTAGGCCTCCTGGATTACTGGCCAGTCCACGTCCATGAACTCGCCGACGCGGTCGGCGACGACCTCCTCGACGGCGGTCTGCTCCGGGGGATCGAGTCGCTCGGCGTGTTTGACGTACTGTCGCTCTCGCGGGGAGAGCAGCGCGCCCGAGTCGCCGGTGGTCACGCGCTCCAGACCGTATGACCGCCGGGCCGACACGGTCGAGGAGAGGCGTTCAGGCAGGTCCCGAAGCGGGCTATCGACCGTCTGGGGGTCGGTCCAGGTGTCGTCCTCACTGTCGGCCGGTGTCTCCGTGCTCCCGTCGCCGGGGGTTGCGTCGATGTCTGAGTCGTCTGGGGCCATCACCCCGCCAGTGCGCGGGAGCCACCATAAACCCGAGCGACCGTTAACGCGTAAATCGGGTGCTACGGCCCTGAAGGGTGGCCTTATCGGCTGTTTCACTCGGCGAGTGAGCCGAGGGATCGGGTCGGAACCCGGGCCGGGTTAGAAGTTGTCGAGAGCCTCGTAGCTGGAGTCCAGCGAGCGCTGGATCACCATCTCGGCCTCGTTGGTGTGGGTCGTGTCGAACTTCGAGAGTTCGTCCACGGCGGCTTCGGCGGTGTCGATGTAGGCTTCGAGCACCGTCGGGAGGGTGATGGCGTCCTTCGACATGAACTGGGCGGCGACGGAGCCGAGGTGGGACACGTCGTTACAGAGCCGCGCACACTGGGCGTACTGCGGGCCCTGCTCCAGACAGCGGTCGGCGCTCCACGCCGCCACCTGACTCACGTCGATACAGTCGTCGAGGCACTCGCGGGCCTCGTCGGTGAGGTGGTCCGCGAACGCCTCCGGATAGAGTTCGCTGGGCTGGCTCGCCAACTGGCTGGCGCCCGCCTGCGGGGCGGCGCCGAGTTGGGACTGTACGGGCGTGGCCTGGGGAATCCCCGCGGCGAACGCGCCGCCGTACGGCTGCTGGCTCGGCTGTCCCGCCGCCGTCGTCGCGGCCGGAGGCGTCGTCGGCTGCTGGACCGACCACTGCTCGCCAGTGACTGGCTGCTGTTCGGTCATCGGCTGCTGTTCCGTGACCGGCTGCTGGATCGTCGACTGCTGGCTCGGGACCGGCTGCTGCTGCTGACCCGCGATGGGCTGCTGCTGGGCCACGGGCTGCTGACTCGGCATTGGTTGCTGCTGACCCGCGATGGGCTGCTGCTGGGTCACGGGCTGCTGGCTCGGTATCGGCTGCTGTTCGATCACTGGCTGCTGGGTGGGTTGTCCGGTCATCTCCTGTTGGGTCGGAATCTGCTGTTCGGGTGTCTGTACGCCCGGGTTGCCCGGGTTGTTCGTCGACTGCGCCTCGGCCGCACGCTGGGCGCGACGCCGGTTCGCCCGCCGTTCGCGCCGCGCCGCCTGCTGTCGCTGCCGCCGTTCGCTTCGCTCGCTCTCGCGTGATCGCCGCTCGCTTCGTCCCGCCTTTCGTCGTCGGTCAGTGCTCATTGGTGGTCACGTCCGGGGATCCGGACAGGAGCGACCACTCGCCGGGACCGGAAAAACTCGCGCGATAGTTAATCTGGATTCAGGTCTTTCGGCGCTTCTAACCCGTGATATCGGCTGTATCGCCCGATGTGTGTTTCGTGAAACAGCGACCTACTTTCCCAGGGTGTGTCACTCGAACACAACCTACCTCGCCGGGGCGGCGACGGCCGTCGTCGGCCGACCGACACAGGCCGGTCCTAAACGCCTTCACTGTCGAAGCCGGGCGGCTATAGCCCGAACCCGACTGGGGTCTGGTAGACCCGAGCGTGCGACTCCCGGGCGGCGACCCCCGCGACGGGACGGCGTCACCACGTGGCGGGCGAGCCTCATGTTCGACTGTGCCCGCGTCGTCGGCGAGATCGCCGCGTCCGACGACCCGCGACTCGACGAGCAGTACTGGCGATGCCTTCCCGCCACCGACGGCAGACGGCCGGTGTTGCTGATCGGCGTCGTCCACGACCACCCCGCCAGCATCGCCCGTGTGACCACGCTGTTGGAGTGGTTCACCCCCGACACGCTCGCCCTCGAACTCCCGCCGCTGGCGATGCCGCTGTTCCGTGGCTACGCGCGCGACAGCCACCGTCCCCCGCGCTTGGGTGGGGAGATGAGCGCGGCGATCCAGGCCAGCGACGCCCCGACGGTCGGCGTCGACGCCCCGACGTTGACGTACCTCTCGCGGCTGGTCGAAACTATTCGCCGGGAACAGCCGCCCCGAGACGTGGTGGGCCGTCTCGTCAAGGACTTCGGTTCGATGGCCGCTCACGCAGTCTCGACCCGTATCGCCAGCGTCGTCGCCGACAGGACCCCGGCCCGACTCCGGGTGTACGAGCCGATCGAACACGACTGCTCGCTACTCGACTCCGAGAAGGAACAGGCCGACCACGAACGGTCCTACCTCTCCCAGCGGGCCGCGCTGTTCGGCGCGATCCACCCCCCCGAATCGACCCGCCTCATCGACGGTGCCCGTGACGATGCGATCGCGGCGCTCGTCCACCGGTCCCGGGCCGACGGCACGGTCGTCGCCGTCCTCGGGATGGAGCACCTCGACCCCGTCGCGGCGGAACTGCGACGCCTGTCGAGGGGCGGGTCGAGGTCGAGCGGCGGCGATTAGGGGCCGACCCATCCCCGGCCGGAAGTACGGCTTCGGTCATGAAGCTCCCGAACTACGGGCACCGACGAGAGACTGTACGGTATGTCGTCGAGTGGCACACCGCGGGTCGACGGCGGCGGCCGTGGCGGCGACTCGGCCGCTCCGGCGCTCACGCGGGCCGACGAGGGCAAACGTGTCGTCACCACCGACGGCGAGGTCGTCGGGCATATCGACCGGACCGAGGCCGACGGCGTGTTCGTCCGCCCCCGTGCGGAGTTGATCGCTGGCTACGGCTCGCTGCTCAACAGTTGCTGGGAGCGAATGGGATCTTTCCGACTCGACGAGTCGGCGGTGACTGCTGTGGAGGAGGACGCCGTCCGTATTCAGGCAGGGGCACCAGGTAACGTGCTGGGCCAACAATCACGCTAACGGGGAGAATCCGAACCGATCCTACCCCACCGCATCCGATCTAGAGGTTCTTCTTCAGGTGGATCTCGTCGCCGGCGATGGAGTCCACTTTCGACTTCCGGAGTACTACGTCCTCGTCGTCCTCGGACCAGCCGAGGCGCCGCCGGACGCTCCGTGAGAGGTTCTCGGATGGGGTGATGTGGAGGCGCGTTCCCTCCGCACGGCTCACCATTCCCACCTCGTCGCCGTCTGCGGTTACTACACGTTTCCCTTGGTCGCTATCGTTGAAGTTTCGTACCATTGTGGTCACCGTCTGCAGTCGATAGGTGCGTCGGCCATCGCTCGACGGCCGATGAACACCCCGACCTGCAGTGACCCATTCGTCGATATCGCGTATGACGGTTCACCATCGACTGTAAACCGGACTATACGTCGGCGAGTACGACGTGCCTGTCCTCCAGAAATCGCCGCCAAACTAACCGGGGCCCCCACGATGTTCACCCATGTGCCCGTGTGCGACGATCTCCGTGGGGGTCGAACAGTTTCGCCTGGCAGACACTCTACGCGGGTCGCCGCCGATCCGGGTGGAGCTCGAGCGGGTCGTCCCGCTGAACGGGCGGGTGATGCCGTACCTCTGGGTCACCGGCGTCGATACCGACGAGGGGCTCCGGCGGCTCAGGGCCGACCCCGACGTGGTCGAGAGCCGGGCGCTCGCCGAGGGCCGGGACGGGCTGCTGGCCGGCATCGACTGGCACGATAGTCACCCCCTGCTCGACGCGCTCTCGGGGGCCGGCGCTACCTGCCTCCGGGGCGTCGGCGGCCCGGAGGGCTGGCAGTTCTCGCTCCGGTTCCCGACCCGTGACTGTCTGGCGACCTGCTACCGGGAGTGCAGTGAGGACGGTGTCGACCTCACCGTCGACCGGATCCATGCGACTTCGTGGTCGGCCGAGGGGGGCCACGATACGGTGCTGACCGACGTACAGCGCGAGACACTGACGACTGCGCTCGAACGCGGCTACTTCTCGGTCCCGCGGTCGACGACGCTCCAGGACCTCGCCACGGAGTTCGACGTGTCCGACACGGCGATCTCCCAGCGGATTCGGCGGGGGGTTGCCCGGTTGCTCGCCGCGGAGCTGTCGGAGGGGTAGGGCGACGAGGCAGTTGGCGCCGGCGACACATCTATACGGGTGTACAGACAATGTACACACGACATGAGCACGAAGCGCGTGAACTTCAGACTCCCCGAGGAGCTGATCACGCAGGCGGACGTCGCCGCTGAGGTCACCCACAAGAACCGGACGGAGGTGCTCATCGAGGCACTCCGTCAGTACCTCGCGGAGAAGGAGTCCGACGAGAGCTTCCGGGAGGCGGTCGTCGAACTCTACCTTGACGACCGGATCGAGTTCGAGAAGCTCGCGGAGGTCATCGGCCGGCAGGACGCCGAGGCGGTCCGTTCCTCGAAGAACGTGCTCGACCGTGGCGAGGACCTCGCCGAGAAGCTGGCTGACCGGTGAATGATCGTCGTCGACACGAGCGCGTTCGTCTCCCTCGCCGTCGGTGGCGCCCTCAAGGAGACGCTGGCGGCGTTCGACGTGGTGACGACACTATCGGTGTTCGACGAGCTCGAAGCGACTGCCGAGTACGACGACCGGCACGGAAACGGGGCAGCAGCTGTGCTCGCCGCTGAAGACGCAATCACCGTCGTCGACCACGACGGTGCAGAGTTCGAGACGAGCCGCATCGACGCCGGCGAGGCCAGCTGTGCGGCGGCGGTGCAGGAACTCGATGCAGCGTTCCTGATCACAGACGACTACCGCGCGCTCCCCGAACTGGAGCGCCTGCTCGACACCGACGTTGCGCTCTCGCCGATCGTCCTTCGCGCGCTGGTCACGCGTGGCGCCCTTTCGGAAGCCGAGGCAGAGGGGGCCTTCGACGCCATCGCCGACGGCCGGGACTGGCTCGGCGGGCCGATCCACCGGTACGCTCGCCGGCTGTTCGACTGATTCACGTATATGGTCCACCGATCAGCTCGGCTTGTAAGGGTTCGTTGCCGTATCGAGTAGCGCTCGCGAGACCTACTCGATGTCGACGCCCCACGCGTCGTGGTCTTCGGTCACGTCGGTTTCTTCCGCCCCATCGTAGCCGTCGAAGCCGGCGAACGTCCCCGTTTGCTGTCGGACGACCTTGACGCGGATCGTCCCGTCTTCCACGTGCCACCGTAGGTGGTCACCGTCGTCGATGTCGAGTTCCCGCCGGATCCGGGCGGGGATGTTCGCTTGGTTCCCCGAGACCTTGCTTTCGGCGCCGACTCGCTCACTCGCTCGGCCCATCACGCACTCGCCCGTCGGTTTTCGAGAGCGCCTCGGTCGCCATGTCCGCGCGCTCGGCGGCCTCGATGTGCTGGTAGGCCTGGCGGACCTGTTCCTCGGAGTTGTCCAGATAGCGGGCGGCGGCGGCGTAGCCGAACTCCCGGACCATCACCTCACCCATGCCGCGGCGCCCGCCGTGGGGCGCGAGGTAGCTGTGGCGCTCGTCGTCGACGGCGATCCCGGCGTCCGCACAGAGTCGCTCCAGCACCCGCCGCGCGCCGTTGGGCTTCAGCGCCGGCGGCGCGTTGAGGTCGAACTCGGCGGCGACCAATAGGTCCGGCCGTCCATCGCGCTGGCGCTCGATCTCCGACTCCGAGAGCCCTCGGGCTTCCAGCCCGGCGGTGACGTGGCGGGCGAGTGTCGGTCGATGGAGCGTGGTGAACACCGGCCAGTCCTCTGGAACGTCCAGCAGGCGGCCGTATCGTTCCAACGGCCCGAGAACGGGATCGGGCAGCGACGCTTCGTCCCACTGCTGTTTCTTCCGGTAGACGGTGACGTTGTTGTCCGAAAAGGAGACGTCCGCCCAGCGTACCCCGTTCCGACCGGGTCGATCGTCGTCGGGCGCGTTCAGGAACTCCGACGCCCGGAGGCCGGTGTAACAGAGGACGTACGCGAGCGCCCGCTCGCGGCAGCGCTTGTACGCACGAAAGCGGGCCGACGCCTTCTCCCGAACGGCCTCGCTTTGGGGGTCGCCCCGTTCCTCGGCGGGAACCTCGACGGCGCCGAGGGCGTCGATGGCCGCCGACGCCCGCTCGTCGACATAGCGCGTGAGGTCGTCGCGCTGTGCGGGCGACCACGCCTGTTGGTCGCCGGGTCGGCGGCCCGCGCCCTCCGGAAGGGGGTCTTCGGCGTCCGACTCCCGGGCGTAGTGGCGGGGAATGTACCCCTGTGCGTCGGCCCACCCGCACCACGAGGCGACGTAGGCGTAGTAGGTCAGCACGGTGCCGTTCGAGAACCCCGAGACGACGAGGTAGCGGGCGTAGTCGCCGAAAACGGTCGAGTCGAGGTCAGTAAACTGAACGTTCCGGCTCTCGCCACGGACGATCCCACCCCACGAGTCGGGTGGGGAGGCGTTTGCCGGGTCGGGAGTCTCGCCGCGACACCAGCGACGGAACCGATCCAGTTCGCGTTCGGCGTCTCGCCGGTAGGCGCCGTCGCTGCCGCCCTCACCTTTGCCCTTGTCGGTGAGGAACGTCTGGAAGGTCCGGGCGATCGGCGTCTCGGCGTCGCGGCGGGCACTCATCGTCGTTGCTCCGGGGTCGGCGCTGTCTCCGGTCGAGCGTGGGTGTATGGGTCGTCCATGGGGGGCTGGGTGGGGTCGTTTCGGGGGACGGGGGGAACCGAGGAATAACTTACGCACGCTTAGTGAGTTAAGCGTGCGTAAATAGCTCGGCCGCTGTCAACCGAGAACCCCGTGATCACCGACCGAAATCTGCCTCCTCGAGGCTTCTCAGCGGCCAACTGCGCCACCACCACTCTCGATAAACCATATACTGCGATAGCTAGTACACGGGTCTGGAAGTTGAGACTACAGTGGGTTTAGCATGGCTGTGATGCGTGAATTTGACCGATTCGGTCAGCGGAAACTGCCCCAGATGGCTCCCCAAGCGGCCATTCTTGTCACAAACTCAACTATATGGGCAAATTTTTCTAGACTTCCAGCAGCGTAGCCACTCAGCCGGCACGCTAACCCGAACAGAGTTCCTCACTACCCGATCCCAGTTTCCTTCTTCAGCAGCGTCAGCGTGTTGTCCGCTGTAATCACCGGTGAGTGCTCATACTCGCCAGTCAACTCGGCTTGGACGAGGAGATCGACAGCCCGCCAGATTGAGTACAGCAGACACGCAAACGCGAAGTAGAAGAAGCGAAGCCCGAAATCCTTCGACGTGGTGGCAGCCATGAACCGTTTGATCGACTTGTAGCCGCTTTCGATTTCCCACCGATAGCCGTACTCAGTGAGATGTCCACTCCCTCTATTCGTCATGAACACCGAGTACTGCCGGTGATCGTCGTGTTCGGAGTTCTCTTTCCGACGGTAGATCAGCGTCGTCTCGTGCCATTCGTTTTTGCCCAGATGGAGCTTGCGGTCGGTTTCATACCGATCCTGGTCGCGCTGGAGCAACCGCTTAGCCTGAGCCTTTTCGCTGGTCTGCATCCGCTTCGGAACGACGTAGGAGAGCCCGCGTTGACTGATCATCTCCAAGACGTGCTGGCTATCGAACTCCCGGTCCATCAGCACGTTATCGACGTGAACGAGGTCCTCAGCCGAATCGAGCAAGTCTTCGACGATTTCCAGTCGTGTCTCCCCCTTTCGGACGGGTCGCGCGTCCAGCACGATTGGGACGGTGTTCCCGACCAACTGGACCGTTGCCCACTGATAGGCGTACTCGTCGGTCTGCTCTTTCGTACCGATAATCTCGTCTTCGTGGCCGGTTCGGTCGCCCGTGAACGGATCGGCTTCGGTGATGTCGATGGCGACGATACCGGCGCGGAAGAACTCCTCTGTCTCTGCGACCTCGCCTAGCAGTCGACGGATAGACTGTCGATACATTTCTCGGATCTGCTCGATGGAGAGGTCTCGAATATGCTCGCGATGAGCATGGCCTAACGGTGTCTGTTCCCAGGTCGATTCGTAGGTGAAGCTGCGAGCGCCTTCATTAGCGGCTAAGCCCTCCCGTAGACCGAGATACGTCTGTAGGCCCCAGTACGCGTTCTCATGTATCTCACAGCCCTCGCCGCGATTCAGTGAGAACGCGGGGAAGACGACGCGGCTGACGTGGTCACTGAGCTTCTCCGCCTGTTCTAGAACTGTCTTATCGTCTGGTTCTGAGTCGTCTGAGCCGTCGTCGTGATATCGAAGCTTTCGCTCCGGTTCACGCGGAACGTCGACACCCGCGTTCTTGGCTTTGATAAGAATCGTGCGAGCCGCTGTCTCAACAGTATCACGGAGGTCAGCTGTAAACCGCTGGTTCCAACTCCGCCATACTGTCGACTGGTCCGGAATCGCCTCGAACCCTAGTTGATCGCAGAGCGAAGGATGACAGCTGAGGTGTTCAACGAGCGCTGTTTCGTGATCCCATCCATAGCATTCTTTCAGCACGAACACCCGAAAGAGGGTGGCCATCTCGTAACGGGTCGAGGAGGCGTAGTGATTGTGGGCGTTGAATTTGAAATACGCCAACGGAAGTGAGCAGATGAACTTCTCAACCGAAGTGTGGTTATTGTGTCTGAACCATCTTTGCGAGACAACCTGAACGTCCGATTCCAGTCCTGCAAGCGACGTTTGATCATACAGCGGACTCGACTCGTAAATTGGCCACTCTACGTGTGAGTGCTGTGCGATTTCTCGAAAAACAGACCGCCGTGAGTCTTCAATTTTTGACATACTGACTTTGTCTGTTCATGTGCCTCGAAGAGAAGCGGTACGAGAGTTCCGAGCCACTCATCGAGTTGATAGTCGTTTGATGAGAATGCTGTATTGCTTGGAAGCCCTTTTCTATCAGAAAGATATCCTAAAAGATCGTCGTGTGGTTCGACTGGTTCAAGCAGTGGTTTAAACTCGTGAGGTTAGTCGTCCGCTGGAGCGCTGTCTTTTGAGACCTCGTGATCAGAAAGTTCTGCCGACGGGACAAGGTAATCGGCGGGGTCGAACGCGGTCAACTCATCGCCATCGGCGACACGGTTGGGCCAGTCTGGGTTGGCAAGTGCACTTGTCGCCAGTGTCACGAGGTCGGCACCGGCCTCAATCTTCTCCCGTGCCGCGTCAGGCGTACCGAGCCCGCCGTTGTCAATGATGACTGTGTCGTCAGTTGAATACTCGGCCGCAGCTTCGGCCAGCGTTGGTCCCTTGTCGCCGAACGCTGGAGTGGTAGCGTCCGGTTCGGTGACGTGAATGTAATCCACGCCGGCTGCGGAGAATTGCTCGAAGAACACCGCTGCAGCTTCTTCGCCTTCCGGCCACCGGTACTCCTCGTCAGAGACTGCCGTCTGTGAGACACGGACGCCGACGACGAAATCATCGGGCGTTGCCTCCTCGACTGCGGCGACCACTTCACGCGGAAAACGCACGCGGTTCGCAGGTGTGCCACCGTACTCGTCGTCACGCTGGTTGAAATCAGCCGAGAGGAACTCGTGGAGGAGGTAGCCGTTCGCGGCGTGTACTTCGGCTCCGTCGAATCCGGCGCTCCGGGCATTCTTTGCCGAACTGACGAATGATTCCCGGATTTCGGTAAGCTCGTCGACCGTGGCTGCTTTCGGCGTAGGGAACTCGCCGCTCCCACCGAACGATTCAGCTTTCTTCCCATTCGGCTGGACCGACGACGGTGCGATCGCTTGCTCCCCGTCTACGTGAGGGTTCCCTTGGGTTTGTGCGCCGGCGTGCATCAGTTGCGCGAGAATAGGTATACCGGCGTCATGGACCGCTTCGGTTACCTGTCGCCAAGACTCGACATGCTCGTCGGTCGCTAGACCCGGTTGATTTAGATACCCTTGACTGTACACCTCGTCGGGGTACGCACCCTCGGTGACGAGGAACGAAAACCCTCCCTCGGCGAACCGCCGGTAGTACTGTGCCATCAACTCGGTTGCACGGCCGTCGTCGGTGGCGCTCACACGTGTCATTGGTGCGAGACCGATTCGGTTCTCCAGGGACAACTCGTTCAGCGTAGTTGTGTCGAACAACGTCACGGTGTCCGCTATGGGGGTGTCGTCATTAACGAGTAGTTCAGTATATACCGAATTCACCGGAAGTGGACGAGAGTACTCGGAGATCAAACCTGAGATCGTAATTAGCGTCGTTATTCATACCAATCTGGCTTGAAGATCGAGAGACAGACGGCGGATTGGTCTCGTCGAATAGCGGACTAGGAACACTAATCGCTATAGAATGAGATGCCTGATGAGTCAAATTCACATCCACCCCGGCCCTATACCGGCACATTTTCTTGGATATGTACGAATCGATGCGTATGCGGGAGTTTGCGATCACAATCGAGTACGAAGAGGGGGTAGACCCCTTGATGGACGTGTTCATCGACCATCCAGAGATGCATTCTCGGACGACGAACTGTCATGTGTCGGGCGACAGTATGTGGCGAGTCGATCGTATCGCTGGACCCGAAACGGCACTCGAACGCATTGAGGACGTGTATCTCAGTACACAACACTGCAACGAGTGTGTTGGATCGCGTCATTGTCACACAGATTGGGAGCACGAACTCATCGAAAGTCACCATTCTCGGCGAACGTTCTACACGTATCGACCGACTATAGGTGACTGCTGTTCGATCCCGCAGTTGGCCTGTATATTCCTCAGAGAGGGCTTTGTCTGTGCTGTCGAGCGTCGATCAAACCAGTATCACTGGCGATTCCTGATGCGCGAGGGTGGCGATCCGAGCGGGCTCTACGAGGCGATTCAAGACGAGTTGCGTGACGGGCTCTCGGTCTCGTTCCAGCAGATACAACAACCCACACACTGGGCTGACGAGGGAGTTTCACTTGCAGAACTTCCCAACGAACAGCGAGAGGCAGTCGAAACGGCGGTTCGAATGGGCTATTACAAGACGCCGCGTGACGCTTCGATGGCCGACATCGCAGACGAACTGTCTATTCCGCACTCGACACTCCAGTATCGCTTACAGGAGGCCGAATCTTGGATTATCGGATGTTTCGTCTCTAAGTCAATGTCGGCTGATGGTAACTGGTCGCTTCAGTGTGACAAACTCCCAAGCTGATTTTGAGGGTCGGATCCGACTCCAAGCGTCGCTGGAACGTCGTATCGAAACTTAAATGATAGCAGACGAGGATTCCCACTATCTCCTCAGACACCTTGTTGTTGGCATTTGCCGAATAGAGAATTATATCCGGTCGAGTGGTACTCAACGCCGTGATAAATAACGAAAACACGGCGGTGTCATCGACTTTCCGGACGAACCCGGCGCCGAGAATGGTTCGATGTGATAGAAATTGGCGTGGCTTCTTCATGACGACATTCCGATTACGGTCGCGGCATACAACGCCCGCAGTGGCGGGTTCCGCGTACGGACGCGGACTCGGGCGTCCGAACCCAGCTTATCGGTCTCTCCCATCGAACGCAGCAGAGACCCGAGACACGTCGAATCGACTGGGTTGTCCCGGTACCCTGATATCGACGCCGCACTCCGCAAGTGCCGTCGACGCACGCAACGTGTTCTCTAGTTACAGCGCTTAGATTCAGTATGGAACTCACCGAAATTCTGGCGCACATGCCATTCGCGAATCTGGTCGGTATCGACATCACAACAGCCGAACAAGGGCTCGCCGAGGGGAACGTCGAGATGCGCAACGAGCTTTCTTCAGTTCCGGGTAGGGAGATCGCACACGGCGGCGTCACCAGCTCGTTAGCCGATACCGTTGGTGGGGCAGCTGTCATGTCGCTGTTCCACCAGCCTACGCCGACTGTCGATTTACGGATTGATTACCTTTCGCCGGCGACTGACGACCTTTACGCCAAAGCTGAGGTCATCCGTGAGGGCGGGAACGTTGCTGTCGTGAACATCGATATCAACGACGCGGACGACAACCACGTCGCCACCGCCCGCGGCGTCTACAAGACTGGAGACGTGGAACAGGACACGCCATGGCTCCAAGGAACGGGTGGCCAACTTTCAGACCACGTCGAGGAGTAACCCGTCGTCCAGTACGCTGTATTTTGTAGATTTCTTCGAGATGTGGGGGGGCCGTATTTTATAAATTCTCCCACAAGTAAGTCACCCAGTTGAAAATTAGGATACTGTATCTCGGAAGCGTATGCATTGATAGGGTGAGTCTCAACTACCACACGGGTCGACCCGTCGCTTCGGAGGGTCGATTCGTTTTCCGTTGATTTTCCCCGCGTCGCGAGCGACACTATTGGGTACTGTCGCTCGAACCGCCGAGTTCGGCCCTGATACGCGCGACGTGGTCCACGAACTCACGGGTCGTCCGTTCACGGGGACGCTCCAGGTCGACCGAGAACGTCGCCTGCACCGTTCCCGGGTCTGTACCCATGACGACCACCCGATCAGCGAGCATCACCGCCTCGTCGATGTCGTGCGTGACGAACATCACGGTCTGTCCGGTTCGGGCCCAGATGTCGAGCAGTTCGGCGTGGAGCCTGTCGCGCGTCCGGGCGTCGAGACTGCCGAACGGTTCGTCCATCAGAAGGATCTCGGGATCTACGGCGAGCGCGCGGGCGATCCCGACGCGCTGTTTCATGCCGCCGGACAACTCCTTCGGATACGCGTACTCGAAGCCGTCGAGGCCGACGAGGTCGATCAACTCTCGGACCCGCGCCTCACAGTCCGCACAGTCACACGCCGGACGGTCGAGGCCGAACCGGATGTTCCCACGGACCGACCGCCAAGGGAACAGCGCGTACTCCTGAAACACCATCCCTCTGTCCAGTCCGGGCCCGGTGACCGGCTCCCCGCCGACGCGTATTGACCCGTCGTCCGGATCGTCGAGCCCGGCGACCGCCCGCAACAGCGTGGTCTTCCCACACCCGGACGGGCCGACGACACAGCAGAACTCACCCTCCTCGATCGAGAACGACACGTCGGCGAGCGCTCGGGTCGACTCGTAGGACCGGCTGACGTTCTCGATACTGATCTTCTCGGGTCGGTCCCGATCGGGTCCGTCCGACCTCAACGCCATGCGAGGACCCTCCGTTCGAGCAGCCGGAACCCGACGTCCATACAGAGGAACGCCACGCTGATCAGGATCATGTACGCCACGCTCGTCGCCATCGCGAGGTTGTTCGAGGCGTTGATGATCTCGTAGCCGACGCCGGGTGCGCCGAACAGTTCGGCGCCGACGACGATCATCCAGCAGCGACCGATACTCGTCCGGAACCCGGTCAGTAGTTGGGGAGCGGCACTCGGGAGCGCGACGAGCTTTAGCATCGAGAGGTCACGCTCCACGCCGAGCGTCGACGCCGCGTCGGTCAGGTCGCTCGAGACGCCTTCCACGCCACCGTAGGCCCCGTAGAAGTTGATCCAGAACGCGCCGACGAACACGATGAATGCTGCCCCGGTATGATGGATGCCGAACCAGACGATCGCGAAGACGACCCACGCCAGTGGCGGGATCAGCCGCAGTACCCGGACGAGCGGTCGCAGCCAGTCGTCGAGCGCGCCGTTCCAGCCCATCGCCAGTCCGAGACCCATCCCACAGGCCGCACCGAGAAGCAGTCCGGGCACGTAGTGGAACAACGTCTGTGCCAAGTGCGCGAGCCCGGTCGGCAGCACTAGGTTCGACCCGAGAACCGGGACAACGATCTCGGCCGAAGTCGTGAACAAGTCGGCGAACGCCCGTGCCGAATCGAGGGGGCTCGGGACCAGATACGACGGCTGTGTCGTTATCGCGCCGACCCACCAGACGGCGAGGAAGGCGAGGAGCCCGCCCAACCCGCGTAGGTACCGACGCAGGTCTCCCTCGAAGCTGCCGGCGACGACCGTGTCGGAGCTGGTGTCGGTCTGCGTGCTCATCGGTTGCTGGCATCGTAGGGTTCGAACGCGAACAGGTCCTCCGTCGCGATCGGTTCGCCGATGTTGCCGACGTTGGCGACGAACTCGCCCATCTTCGCTGCCTGATCGGTGATGGCGTGTGGGTCCGAGATGAAGTCGGAGGCCTTCGACTCCATGGCGGCCGCCGCCAGCTCCTCGCTCACGCCGGAGCCGATAACGGACGCGGCGTGGGTCGCGGCCGCGTCCGGCGAGCCCGCCGTGAACTCGGTCGCCGCGACGTGCTGTTCGACCAACGACTGTGCGACCTCGCTGTCATCGAGCACCCGATGGTTGGCGAACAGGACCGTGACCGGGTGGTTCTTGAGGACGTTACCGGACCACGCGAGTTCGCCGAAACCGTCCTCCTGACCGATAATCGTCGCGAACGGCTCCTGGATGACCGTCGCGTCGATGTCTCCCGACTGAATCGTTTGAACTGCCTTCGCTGGCGGGACTTTGGACTTGTCGATGACGGACTCCATTTCCCCGGCGCCGAGGTCCTCTTGGATCCAATACCGGAGGAGGATGTCCGGAACGCTGCCGTCCGGCGGAGCCCCGAACCGTACTTTGCGACCATGCTCCTCCTCGAAGCGCTCGAACGCGGCTGGCCCTTCCGCTTCGTAGCGCTCGACGAGTTCGGTCGTCCCCATAACCTTGAATCCGTTCCTCGAGTTTGCGGCGAGAACGCCGGCGTCGGTGCCTTTGTCCGCGAGCACCATCGCCGGCGTGATCCCGACCAGCGCAACGTCGACGTCACCGCTGGCAAACGCCTTGACGACGCTGGGGCCTGAGCTGAACCGTTCCACCGAGACCTCCGCCGGGACGTCCTCGTACAACCCCTCCTGTTCCATCACGTAGTGTTGCATGTTCGGATAGATCGGGACGTACGCGACCGAGACGGAATCGAGCGACCCGTCCCCTTGACCGAGACAGCCGGCGACCCCTGCCGTAGCAACGGTCGTCGCGCCCGCTTTCTGGAGTAGTCTCCGACGTGAGATATCGACCATGCTGTTAACAAAACTGGAACCAATCCTAATAATATCTGTGATCTCAGAGTGCCGAGTTAATATCTATGCCTGGTCAAAGCTCTCACCGATCAGTAACCCGGCGAAATCCCTCCCAGCGAGGCGCGACGGCAGGAGCGTCACCCCCGTCCGCAGTATTAAGCCCGCTGACGTGTACACACGTAGCCATGAACGACCTGCGCCGGATCGTCCTCGACGTGTTGAAACCCCACGACCCCTCGCTGTTGGAGTTCACCGACCACGTCTCCGGCGCCGAGAGCGTGGCGGCGGCGACGGCGTCGCTCATCGAACTCGACAAGGAGGTCCAGAACGTCAAGTTGACCGTCGAAGGGGACGCGCTGGACTACAACGCCGTCGAGTCGGCCGTCGACGATCTCGGGGGAACCGTCCACTCGATCGACCACGTCGCCTGCGGCGAGTACGTTGCCGAGGACCGGCGGACCCCACAGGACCGCTAGATGGCCTCGGCACAGCGACTCCTCCGAGCCGTCCTCGACGACGAGGAGACGCTTTCGATCGCCAGACGCTACTTCATCTCCAACGGCTTCGACGGGACCCTCACCAGCGTCGGCGTCGTCGTCGGCGCCGTCCTCTCGGGGATCCCGGACGGCATGACCGTCATCAAGATCGGGCTCGGCGCCGCTGTCGGGTTGGGAACCTCCGCGGTCTGGAGCGTCTGGGAGATCGAGCGCGCCGAGACGAAAGCCGAGATCAGGCGGCTCGAACGCGCCATGCTTACCGACCTCGACGACACCCGGATTGAGCGCGCCCAGCAGGGGGCTCGGGTGGTCCACGCGGCCGCGAGCGGGCTCGGTCCACTCATCGGTGTGACCGTCCCGCTCGTGCCCTTCGCCTTCGAGGGGTCCGCGCTCTCGATGACCGAGGCCGGCGTTCTCGGCGTCTCGCTGGGTATCGGGGTGCTCGCGGTTTTCGGCGCCTACATGGCGTCAGTGTCGGGCCAGCGGTGGTACGTCTCGGCAGCGCGGATGGCCCTCGCGGGGCTCGTCGTCGCGCTCATCAACGTCTTCCTGCCGGGCTGACCGTCCGGCGTCGGACGAGCCAGCCGACGAGGAACAGCGCCGGGGCGCCGGCGAGCAGCACCCCTGCGAGGACCGTCCAATCGGCGGCGGTCAGCGGGACCGTCCCGAAGTACGCCCCGATCGGCGTGTACAGCACCGCGAGGTGGAGGAGCGACGACGTCGCCACCGCCACCGCGAGCCAGCGGTTCGAGGCCATCGGCGTGCCTCGGGTCCATCTGACGACGTACAGTTTGACGAACTCCAGCCCGACGAAGCCGGTGAACACCATCGTCATGACGTAGGGCGTGACCGCCGGCGCCCCATCGAGCAGGCCGAACAGCAGTCCGAGCATCAGCACCGTCGCGGTCAGGCCGGCACCGGCGATCAGGGTGCCCATCGGCCGGTCGACGATCCCCCGGACCCGTTCACGGGGACGACGATCCATCACGTCCCCCGAGGGGTCGGTCCCGAGCGCCAGCGCCGGGAGTCCGTCGGTCAGGAGGTTGATCCAGAGCAGTTGCACCGCCGGGAGCACGAGGTAGCCGAACAGCGATGCCACGAAGACGACGGCGACCTCGGCGACGTTCGCGCTGAGGAGGTAGGCGACGAACTTCCAGACGTTGTCGAAGACGGTCCGCCCGCGCTTGATCGCCGTCCGGATCGTCGCGTAGTTGTCGTCGAGGAGTACGATGTCGCTCGCCTGCTTGGCGACGTCCGTCCCGCGAACCCCCATGGCGATCCCCACGTCGGCGTTCTTGAGCGCCGGCGCGTCGTTGACGCCGTCGCCGGTCATCGCGACCGTGTGGCCGTTCGCCTGCAGGGCGGTGAGGATGCGGACCTTGTGGGCCGGCTCCGCGCGGGCGTACACGTCGACCGACTCGACCCGCTCCCGGAGGGTTTCGTCGTCCATCGCGTCGATCTCCGCGCCGGTCAGCACGGCCGAGTCGACGCCGACCTGCGCGGCGACGGCCCGACCCGTCGTTGCGTTGTCGCCGGTGATGACCTTCACGCCGATTCCCGCACGTCGGGTCTCCGCGATCGCCTCCTCGACCTCCGCGCGTGGCGGGTCGATCAGCCCCTGGAGGCCGACGAAGACGAGGTTCTCCTCGGGGTCGCTGTCGTCGGACGGGCGTTTGAACGCGAACGCCAGCACTCGGAGCGCGTCCTCGGCGAACGACGACACCTGCCGGTGGACGCGCTCTCGCGCGTCGTGGTCGAGAGGAACGGCTCCATCCGGACCGAGGAGCCGCGTCGAGCGCGAGAGGACCTCCTCAGGGGCGCCCTTGACGTAGATCACGTCGTCGTGGATCGTCGCCATCCGCTTTCGTTCGGCGGAGAACGCGACCGCGTCCCGTCGCGGGCGTCGCTCCCGAAGTTTCTCGACGTCGTGTCGGTGTTCGGCGGCCGCCACGAGTGCCCGTTCGGTCGGGTCCCCGTCGTCGGCGGTGGCGTCGTTACAGAGTGCACCGATCTCGAGGAGCCGATCGACGCGCTCGTCGGTGGCGTCGTCACCTGCGTCGCCGTCCACGGCGACGGTCTCGTCGTCGACCCACAGCCGCTGGACGCGCATCTCGCCCTCGGTCAGCGTGCCGGTCTTGTCGGTACAGACCACGTCGACGGCGCCGAGCGCCTCGACGGCCGGGAGCGTCCTGACGAGGGCGTTCTCGGCCGCCATTCGCCTGACCCCGAGGGCCAGCGTCAGCGTGACGACCGCCGGCAGCCCCTCCGGGACGGCGGCGACGGCCAGCGAGACCGCCGTCAGGGCCGCGAGTACCGGCCCCTCGCCGCCGAGCCACAGAAGCGGCACGACCATCGCCGAGAGGACGACGACGGCGACGCCCAGTCGCCGGCCGAGCCGGTCCAGATCGCGTTGCAGCGGTGTCCGTCGGTCCTCGGCGCCGAGGAGCGCGGTTGCGATCGAGCCGACCTCCGTCCCCATCCCGGTCGCCACGACGGCCGCGAGGCCGCTCCCGCGACTCACGTTCGTCCCCTTGTAGACCATGTTCGAGCGTTCCGCCAGCGGTGTCCCCGGAGATACCGGCTCGACCGTTTTCCCGACGGGGGCGCTCTCGCCGGTGAGCGCCGACTCGTCCACTTCGAGGCTCCCCGCCTCGATCAGTCGGGCGTCGGCCGGAACGACCGCACCCTGCTCGAGCCGGATCACGTCCCCCGGGACGAGCGCAGTCGCCTCGATCTCCCGTTCGGCCCCGTCCCGGCGAACGGTGACCGTCGGGGTCGCCATGTCGCGGAGGGCGTCGAGGCTGCGCTCGGCCCGGTACTCCTGCAGAAAGCCGAAGACGCCGTTCACGAGCAGGATCGTCCCGATGAGGGCGGCGTCGACGACGTGGCCGACGACGACCGACAGCGCCGCGGCGGCGATCAACACCCAGATCAGCGCGCTGGTGAACTGGCTCAGGAGGATGCGAACCGGGCTTCGGGCCTCCTCGCCCGTGATCTCGTTCGGCCCGAACTCGCGGCGACGCTCCCGGGCCGTCTCGGCGTCCAACCCGGCTGGGGTCGTCCCGAGCTCATCGAGGACCGCCTCCACCGGGCGCTCGAACCAGTCCATTCCCGTCAGTGGTGGCCACGCGGGACCTTTGTTCGACGGCGACTACGGCGGGGTGGCGCTCTCGGGGTGGCCTACCTGCCTCCCGGCGCGGCCGCTCCGTTGGCGCGGTGAATCAACAGAGGGGAGGGAAGTAGGGATCGGGTATCGGTCAGTCGTTGAGGGGCTCGACCACGTCGACGAGTCCACCTTCGGCGTACGCGTCCTGACAGTCCTCACAGAGGGCGATCTTCTCCTCGTCACCGGTCTCGTACCGCACGATAGTGTCGCGGGCGTCGCTGACGCCACACTCCTCACACTCCATTCTCGGGAGGAAGCGGAGTTCGGATATAGCGGTTCTGGTCCCCGAGCCCCGACCCGGCTCGCTCCCGCCCCGGTTTTCGGGAGCGAGTCAGCGATCGGACTCCCGGCCGTACTCCTCGTCGGTGACGTGTTCCAGCCACGTGATGGCCTCACCGTCCTGCTCTTCCTGGATGGCGATGTGGGTCATCGCCTTGTCCGGCGTCGCTCCGTGCCAGTGTTTCTCGCCCGGCGGGAACCAGACAACGTCACCCGGCCGGATGCGCTCGATCTCGCCGCCCTCGCGCTGGACGAGGCCACAGCCGCTCGTCACCACGAGTCGCTGGCCGAGCGGGTGGGTGTGCCACGCGGTTCGGGCGCCCGGTTCGAAGGTCACGCTCGCCCCTATCGCCCGCGCCTCGTCCCGGGCGTCAAACAGGGGGTCGAACCGGACGCTCCCCGTGAAGTTTTCCTCCGGGGCGTCGACGGTGGGTTCTTCACAGCCTCGAGTGATCTCCATGGGTTCGAGTCCCAGTTACACGTGGGCCACCTTGATTCCGACGCTGCCCGGAGGGTGTCGACGACGCCGTCGTCGACGGACGGACGCTGGTCACGACGGGGCGTGGACCCGGGTTCGCGTGGACCGGTCCGGCGATGAGGTGTCAGGATTCACCTCTTCCGGGGCCTTTAAGCGGATATTCCCGTCACGAGAACCATGGCAAACGCTATCACTACCCGTCGCACCGACCGCCTCTTCGAGGAGCTGCCGGTCGGCGTCGATACGGTCGCGCTCTCCCCGGGGGAGACGATGCGGTACTTCACGGGATTGGACATGCACAAGAGCGAGCGGCCGACGCTCGTGGTGCTGTTCCGCGACGGTCCGCCTGCCGTCGTCCACCCGGTCCTCGAAGGCGACCGGATCGAGGAGGCGCTGCCGGACGCCGAGCGCTTCACCTACGGCGACGCGACCGACCCCGTCGAAGTGGGGCGGGAGGCGTTCGACCGACTCCGGGCCGAGCGGACGGTCACGGACCCCATCGGCGTCGAGTTCCGCTCGACGCGACTCCTCGAACAGGAGGTGTTCGCGCCGTCGGGCGAGGGCGCCGTGGA
Organism: Halolamina litorea; assembly: GCF_026616205.1. Taxonomy (NCBI): domain Archaea; kingdom Methanobacteriati; phylum Methanobacteriota; class Halobacteria; order Halobacteriales; family Haloferacaceae; genus Halolamina; species Halolamina litorea. The sequence continues at coordinate 71,546 of NZ_JANHGR010000003.1, read as the reverse complement.
CATCGAGGACGCCGTCTCGACCCTGCGGGCGAGAAAGGACCCCGAGGAGGTCGAGCGGATGCGGACCGCTGCGGGGATCATCGAGGACGTCCTCGGGGAGGTCTTCGACCTGATCGAACCGGGGATGACCGAAACCGGGATCGAGACGGAGATCCGCAAGCGCGTCATGGAGAGCGAGGCCGACGGCTTCTCCGTCGGGATCGTCACCAGCGGCGAGCGGACGGCCCACGCCCACGCCAACACGGGTGAACGGGCCGTCGAGTCGGGTGACCTCGTGATGATCGACGCCGGCGTGATCTACGAGGGCTACTACTCCGACATCACCCGAACCGTCGCCGTCGGCGACCCCGACGAGGAACTCCGCGAGATTTACGACGTGGTACAAGCGGCCGCGGCGGCCGCACGCGACCGCGTCGCCCCCGGCGTCGAGCTACAGGAGATCGACCGCGCCGCCCGCGAGGTGATCGAGGACGCGGGCTACGGCGACTACTTCCCCCACCGTGTCGGCCACGGTCTCGGCCTCGAGGGGCACGAACCACCGTACCTCGTGGAGGGCAACGACGCGACGCTCGAAGTCGGTCACGCGGTCACCGTCGAACCGGGTGTCTACGTCGGCGGACTCGGCGGCGTTCGGATCGAGGACGACGTGGTCGTCGACGAGAACGGTGCCGACGTGCTCACGACGAGTTCGCGTGACCTCCGGGTTCTCTGACCGGGGGACGACGTCAGGTTCGACCTCACCGCTGGGCGTAGAGCGAGTACAGGATGATCGCGAGCCCGGTCGCGGCGAGCAGGCTGTTGATCACGATACCCTGTTTGAGGGTGAGGCCGACGATCTGGTTGGCGACGCCCGCGAGGAGGGCCCCGAGGGTGATCGTCCCGAAGCCAACCGCGAGTGCACGCAGCGCCGGCTCGCCCGTGCGGCGGTAGGCCCTGAGCGCGATCAGGGTGATCCCGCTGCCGAGCAGGAGGATGATCGTCTTCAGCACGATGATCACCGAGTCGACCATCATCATAGCTCCTCACCCATGTCCGACCAGAGTTCCGCAAGGCGTTCGTCGGCGCTGCGCCCCTCCCGGTCCACCGACACCGAGAACGTGTCGTCGTCCTCGATGGAGATTGTGACGGCGCTGAAGTCGCGCTCGTAGCGCGTCGTCCGGCCGCCGTCGGTGCCGACCTCGATCCGCTCGTGGACGAGCGCCGCCTCGCTCAGCAGGTCCAGTTTCCGGTAGAGGGTTGATTTCGGGATGTCACAACTGTCGCTCAGGTCGTTTGCTGTCATTGGTTCTGAGAGGTCGGCCAGTATGGTCCGGCACGCGTCGTCGTCCAGCGCCTTGAGCACATCCCCTACCGCGGGGCCGGTGTCGCCGTACGCTGGGTTCCTGTCCGTCATCGGGTGATGGTGGTGGTCGCCGCGGGGTCGGTTCGCTCACCCGGGGTCCGGGGAGGCTTCGCTGGCCGACAGCTATCGGGTCCGGTCCGTCAGTCTCTGCCGGCCCGCCTCGGTGGGCGTGTAGAGACCGTGGGTGTCCGGACGGATATAGCCGTCTTCGTGGAGTCGGCTACAGACACGCTCGACGGCGACGGGGTGTTCGCCGACGGCGTCGGCGAGGTCAATCATGTGGACCGGTGGCCGGGCGTCGATGGCCCCGAGCACGGCCAGTTCGAGACCGTCGTCTTCGCGGTCAGTTGCCGTGCTCACCGTACACCTCCAGTAGCTCCTGGTAGCGGTTCCGGATCGTGACCTGACTCACGCCGGCGACCTCGCTGACGGCCTCCTGGGTGAGCTTCTCGTTGGCCAGCGTCGCCGCGGCGTAGACGGCGGCCCCCGCGAGCCCTGCCGGACTCTTCCCGCTGTGTGCGCCCTGGCCCTTGGTCGTCTCCAGTAGCTCCCGGGCCAGTCGCTCGACCTCGCTGCTGGCGCCGACGGCCGAGGCGTACTGCCGGAGATACTGGAGCGGGTCGGCCGGTTCGATCGACAGCCCGAGTTCCCGCGAGATGTAGCGGTAGGCCCGCTGGATCTCGAGTCGCTCGACCCGACTCACCCCGGCGAACGTGACCAGCGTCCGCGGCGTGCCGTGCTGGCGCGCCGCCGCGTAGAGGCTCGCGGTGGCCATCGACTCGATCGAGCGACCCGGGAGGAGCCCCTCGTCGACAGCGCGGCGATAGAGCACTGCGGCCGTCTCCCGCGGCGGTTCGGCGATGCCGAGCGCCGAACCCATGCGTTCGATCTCCCCGAGGGCTTGCTTGACGTTGCGCTCGCCGGCGTCCTTCGTGCGGAACCGCTCGTCCCACGTCCGCAGCCTATGGATGCGCTCGCGTTTCTTCGCCGAGAGATGGTTGCCGTAGGCGTCCTTGTCCTGCCAGCCGATCGTCGTGCTGAGGCCCTTGTCGTGGAGGAGTTCAGTCACCGGCGCGCCGATCCGGCGTCGGTCGTCGCTCTCGTCGCCGCTGAACGACCGCCAGTCGGGACCGTGATCGATCTCGTCTTCCTCGACGACGAGCCCGCAGTCCGAACAGAGTCGCTCGCCGCGGGCCGCTTCCCGCGTGACGTTGCCGCTGCACTCCGGGCACTCGTCGGCCGTTTCGCGTTCGGCGTCGGCGCGTTCCCGGGCTGTCTCGTGCTGGTCGGCCGTGGAGGTGAGTGGTGGAGTCATGGGCTTGCGCGGGCGTGCACCGGACAGTTGCGTGGTGCCTTCTTCCAAGGTAGGCGGTGGCACATCTATGAGTTCGTGGCGGATTCCCACAATCCGGGAATCCGCAGTCCGTTCCCTCGGTCGGTTCCGATCTGGGATGCGTGGCGCTCGTGGAAGCGGTTCAAGTACCAACCGGGATCGATGCGCTCTCGCTCCGGCCTGATCGCCGACACGGTGGCGAACCGTAATCCAGTCTGTCAGTATCCGTGTCGTATCTCGTCGCCATCCGGTCCATCAAGCGGAACCGTCCGTAGACCCTCCATTACGACGAGAAGCGGGCTATCTCCGGATTGCGGTCGGTACGGAACTGACACACCGGCCCCGCTTCGGTCACGATGATCGCGACAGACACCACGAACGGCGCCACCGAGTCGGGCCAGCGTGAGCTGGATCGGCGCGACGAACTGGCGCTGACCCAGTATTTGACCGTGATCGACGACTTGCCCGCGGTCGCCGGCGACGACGACCGCTACGTCGTCGTCTCCGAGTCCGGCGCGGCGTACGTCGTCGACCTCGGAGCGAGCACCTGCACCTGCCCGGACTACCGCTACCGCGGCGGTCGCTGCAAGCACATCCGGCGGGTCGAGTTCGCGACCGGCGAACGGCCGATCCCTCCGTGGGTCGAGGGCGTCGACCCCGACCTCGGCCGTCACGTGGGCGGTCCCGGCTGGGGCGACCCCGAAGCGGAGTTCCCGCCCGGCGCCGCTGTCCGTGACCGACACACCGATCGAGGCGGGCTGATGCGGGTCATCCGTGTCCTCGACGAGCACGCCGACGAGTACGAGATCAACGCCGGGCGGACCGTGGCGGACTACAACCCCGACAACGACCCGGCAGAGCGCGTGGTCGAGGTCGTGTTCGAGGGCGACCTCGACCGACACGTCGCCGGTTGGCGTCAGTGGGCGCCCGCCGACTTGCCGGCCCGACTCGACGCCTACTGCCGGGAATGGGGCGTCGCTGTGCGAACCTACGCGTTTCCCCACGGCCGGATCAAGCGAGCGTTCCGGTAACAAGGACGCTCTCGGCCGGGTTTTGGATCGTTCGCGTGCGGAACGAGAACGGCCCCTGCGCTACCGTTCCAGCAGCGACCGAGCTCGCGCCACGTAGCTGTTGGCTTCCCAGCTTCGCGCGGCGCTGATCTCGTCGAGGACCCCCTCGGCGTCGCCGGCCGATAGCCCCCCGGTCCGGGAGAGAACCGACAGGAGCGTCGGGGTCGTGACGAGCCGCGTGTCCGCGAGCGAGGCGTGAACCAAGCCGAGGCTGTTGAACTCGTCACAGAGGAGCAGTTCGGCGTCGGTTTCGTTGGCCAGCGTGACGGCCGCGTTCTCGCCGTCGTCGAGGGGGAACTCGGCGTCCAAGTCGACGGCCCGAACGGTGTAGTTCGCCCGGTCGAGCACCGCCCGCGCGGCGGCCCCGTGGCCGTCGTCGTAGGAGGCGATATCTCGGAGTTCGCCGACGACGGTCTCCGGGAGGAACACGTCGTACCGATCGAGCGTGAGCGAGAGCGGGTCAGGGTCCGTTTCCGCGGCGACGGCGAGACTGACCACGCCGGAGGTGTCGGCGATAAGGACCGCCATCTACTGTTCAGCGACCTCGTCGACGAAGCCCTCGTCGAGTTGCTGTTTCAACACCCGGAGGTTGGCCGCCTCCTCGGCGCCGACGAGGGACTTGAGCTGATCGTAGCCGATCTCGTCGTCGTAGTAGGCGGCGGCGATCTCTTGGACCAGCGCGTCGTCGTGGGCGGCCTCCTGCAGGTGTTCCCGGAGCGCCGTCACGAGCACGTCGGTGCGGTCCTCGCCGAGCACCGACGCGAGCGCGTCGGCCCGGTCGATCAGCCGGTTCGGCGCGCGGAACTGGACGCGCTTCTTGTCGCTGCTCATCGTGTGTACGTTGTAAGTGCGTTCACTTAGGCGTTTGCGTGTGTACGTTGTGAGCCGCAATCCCCCGGGCCCCCCGGCCAACCGACCTCACGCCAGCAAGCGGTCGAACGCGCGCTCGTGTTCCCGGACCCGGGCACTGACCGCCGTTGCTGACTCACCACCCACCTCCTCGTCGAGGTGCCGGGCAAGCCGGACTCGAGCGAGCAGTTCGTAGCACGCCCGTCTGGCGGTGCCGCTCGCTCCGTCCCCGTAGGCATCCCAGAACGTCGCTTCGAGCGACCGGCGGAACTCCTCGTCGAGCCCGTAGCCGGCCGTGAGCAGCGCTTTCGCCATCACCGCGTCCCAGAGCGGGTCGGTCGCCGTCGGTCGCTCCCAGTCGAGCACCGCGCTCGTCACCTGCTCGGCCGTCGGGTCGACGGCGAGGTTTTCGAGGCGGTAGTCCCCGTGGGCGAGCGCCGGCCGTAGGGCCTCGCTGTCGATACGTTCGATCAGTTCCTCGCTGAGTTCGCCGAGTGCCTCGCACCGACCCGAGAAGGGGGTCTCACGGAGCAGCGAGAGTTGGCGGTCCAGTGACCCGCGGAGCATCTCTCGGAACGGCATCTCGTCGGTGACCACGAAACCGTCACCGTCGACGCCGACCGGGCCGAACGCCGGAAGCGTCTCCCGGTGGAGCGCACCGAGGTTCTCTCCGGCCTCTCGACAGAGTTGCTCGGCCGCCGCAGGCGGGAGGTCACTCACCCGCCCGTCATCAGCGTCCGCACTCGGGACGAACTCGTAGACAGCGAAGGGGTAGCCGAGTGGCGATTCCCCCATTCCGTAGACCTGCGGGACGGGGATATCGGTTCGCTCGCCGAGAACTGCCATCGTCTTCGGCTCCGCCGGGAACGCGTCGGGGAAGCGCGTCCCCACCTTCAGAAGCCGTCGGGAGCCGTCTTCGAACGTGATCCGGTAGCTGTGGTTCGTCCCGGCGTCGACGGCGAGTATCGTGGCGACTGCCGATTCGTGCTCGTTGACTGCTTGGAGGGCGTCCCGGATGGCAGTGTGAGTGAACACGGACCCGATAGCTGCGGCGGGACCGACTAACTTCTGTCGCCCCAGCCAGTCCCGAGAGGGTTAGTCCGTGCTCTGTGGGGCCTCGGTGAGCGTGAAGGTGAAGTCCACGACCACGCTGTCGGTCTGGACTTCGTTGCCGACCGACGCCGGCAGTCGGAACTCCACGAGCACGTCGAGGCTTTCCCCGGCATCGAGGGGCCCGACCGGGAGGTCGGCTTCGAGCGAGGAGAGCGGCCTGAAGCCGCTCGCGTCGCCGACGACGTAGTGGGTGGAGCCGTTCTCGAACGTCGCGCTGATCCGGACCTCGACGGCACCGTCGAGTTCCCCGGCGCCGAAGCCGGGGTCGCCGCCGGTCGCGTCGACGACCGATTCGGCCCCCGTCTGCCCGTTCTCCGCCGAGTCGGAGACGATACCTTCGACCCGGACGAACCCGGACCGGGTGCCGTCGTTCCGTAGTGAGACGGTGGCCGAGCCGTTGCTTCCGGGCAGCGCGGCGGCGTCAGCCGCCGTCCCGAGGCTGCCGTCGCCGCCGAAGTCAACGACGGTCGCCGTCCCGCTGCTGCCGAGGGTCAGGTCCAGCGGCCCGCTCCCGGCGCCGGTGTTCGTGACGGCGGCGGTGAACGCCCGTTCTGCGGTGGTCCGTCCGACCTCGTCGGCACCGTCGAACAGCACGGCCGTGACCGCGACCCGCCCTTCGGTCAGTCGGGTCGTCCCGGCCGCTGGGTTCTCGAACGCCCGCGCTCGACTGCCGCTCGCGTAGACGGTCTCTCCGAGCGCGTCGGCGAGCGAGACGGGGCTTGTAGCGTCTACCGTGACCCGACGGACCTCCGTCCAGCCGTCGTCGCGCGTCCAGGTCTGGACGACGAGCACGGCGTCCGTCGCGCTCCCGGTCCACGTGAGTTCACCCTCGACCGTTCCGCTGACGGTTCCCAGCGTCCCGTCGGTGGTCCGGATCGGTGCCGGGTCAGCTTCGTCGATTCGCAGGCTCACGTCGACCGGGACGGGGGGTGTGCGCTCGCTCGTCTCGGTGCGGTCCGGGAAGCTCAGTGTGATCTGCACAGGGGTCGCACGTGGCGTCGACGTCGCGTCACCGGGTGTCTCGACTGAGTCGGTCGTCGTCACCCCGTCCGAGGGTTGGGTCTCGCCGGACGGCGTCGGTACGACGGTCCCGGTTGGGGTGCCGTCGGTCGAGGACGGCGTCTCAGTTCTGTCGAGGGAACCGACCGGTCGCGGAGGGGCCACCTCGACTGGTGGTGCCGGCGGTACGGTGGGGGCCGCTTCGGTCCCGTTCTCCGTGAGCCCGAGGAACGCCCCGATCGGGGCGTAGACCCCGAGTCCGCTCCCGAGGAGCGCGACGAGGACGACGAGTGCGGCGACGGCGACCCGAGAGTTCGCCACTCCCCGAAGCGAGCTGGCCAGTAGCGGGACGAGGAACGCCCCGTCGACTTCGACGACGGCCGTGGCGCCGAGCAGTCGATCGTCGGCCCGGACGGTCGTGCCGAGCGCTGCGGGCCGCCGCTCGCCGGCTGAGGCTACGACCTCGGCGCCACTGGCGTCGCCGGAGGGATCGATCTCGACGATCTCGCCGCTGACGCCGATGGCCTCTCCGGGGTAGACAAGCACTCGGTCACCGCGGTGTAGTTCGTCGCTGCCGACTCGAGTGACGCCGTCGTCGCCGACTCGGCGCACCGTGGTTTCCTGCGTTCCCGCCCCTCGCCCGTCACTCACCGGCGGCCTCCGGCGGAGCGCGTACTGGACCGCCCTCGCGTCGACGACCCCGAGGGTCCGTCGGCAGACAGGCGTCCAGCAGCGAAACCGCCCGCGGCAGTCGGGAGGTGGGGACGTATCGAACCCGAACTGTATCCCGTGTTCCCTGCCATAGTGATGCTCCGGCCGCCCCGCAGTGGGCCGATCCACGGTGTGGTAGCGAGCCGATAGGAGATATTACCTGTTTGAGCGCATGAATCTATCGTAAATACCTATCAGCGACCAGTTAGTTCCCGGCTCGTTGCTGTCTGTGGACCGTTGCTGGGGCGTTTGGCGGCCCGGCGCTACGCGGTTTCGTCGGCGATCCACTCCCGAACGGACTCCTCGAGGTACGGTAGCACCACTGGGCCGTCGGCGAGCAGTTGTTCGTGGAACGCCCGCACGTCGAACGCCGGCCCGAGGCGGTCCTCGGCCTCGGCTCTGAGCTCTCGGATGCGGATCTCGCCCATCTTGTAAGCCAGCGACTGTCCCGGCCACGCGACGTAGCGATCCACCTCCGTCCGGACGTTGTGCATCGACATCGCGGTGTGTTCGGCCATGAACGACCGGGCCTCCTCGGGGGTCCACCCCATCGTATGGAGCCCCGTGTCGACGACGAGCCGACACGCCCGCCACATCTCGTTGCTGAGCCGACCGAACTGCTCGTAGGGGGTCTCGAAGGCGTCCAGTTCGAGGCCCAGTCGCTCGGCGTACAGCGCCCACCCCTCGATATAGGCGTTCACGAAGTTCTCCCGGCGGAACTCGGAGATGCCCTCCTGTTCCTGTGCGTGAGCGATCTGGTGGTGGTGGCCGGGGACCGCCTCGTGGAGGAACAGCGCCGGGAGGCCGTACAGCGGGCGGCTGTCGAGGTCGTAGGTGTTGACCCAGAACGTTCCCGGATCGGTGTCGGTGCCGTTGGAGACGTACCGGCCGCTCGTGTAGTCCGGGGCGATGTCCTCGGGAACCGGCTCGACGGCGTAGGGCCGTGTCGGCATCGCGTCGAGGGTGAACAGCGAGGGCAGTCGCCCGTCGATCTCCTTCGCGATCGATTTGGCTTCGCTGAGCAGTTGCTCGGCCGAATCGGGGTAGAACTGCGGGTCCGTCCGGAGGAACTCGACGAACTCACCGAAGTCGCCGTCGAAGCCGGCGTCGTCGATGACCGACAGCATCTCCTCCCGGATGCGGTCGACCTCGTCGAGACCGATCTCGTGGACCTCCTGGGGTGTCACGTCGAGGGTGGTGTAGTACCGGACGAGGTGCTCGTAGTAGGCCTCGCCGCCGTCGAGGTCGGCGTAGCCGGTCGTCTCACGTGCCGCCGGGAGGTACTCTTCGAGGAGGTACTCCCGGAACTCCCGGAGTGCGGGGACGACGGCGTCGAGGATTGCGTCGGCACCGGCCTCCCGTAACCGCTCGCGTTCCGCGGGGTCGATGCGCTCCGGGATCGACTCGAAGGGCTCGTAGAGGGCGCTTTCGGTCGGGTCCTCGACGAGGTACGAGTCGATCATCTCGCCGTGGCCGTCGAGCACCGACCGCGGCGGGGTGAAGCCGCGCTCCACGCCCGCTTCCAGTAGCTCCCGGGCGGCGTCGAAGTACTCGTCGGCGTTCTCGAGGCGGTGGAGGTAGCGCTCGTAGTCCTCGCCGTTCTCGAAGGACTGTCGGGTCGGGTGCCGGACGAACTTCGAGTGGGGACCGCCCTCGTGGTTGACCGGCATCAGGTGGATCTCGTGTTCGTAGCGTGTGATCCGGTGGGTGAGTTCCCGGTCGAGCACGTCGTAGTCCGCGCGAGCGTCGTCCCCGAGATCGCCGCGGTCCACGGCGTCGAGTCGGGCTGCGAACCCCCGCCAGCGTTCGACCTTCTCGGCCTCCCACTCGATCCCCGTGTCGGGGAACGCCTCGTCGAGGCTCTCCTCGTACTCCTCGACCTCTTCGAGGATGATCCGGAACTGTTCGCTCGCGGGGACGCTCGAAGCCATTACGGGCAGGTGTGGCAGTCGGGGCATAAGCGTACGCCCCGCGGAGAGTTTCGGCGAGCGACCGAACGCGGCGCAGTCGGCCCGCTCAGTTCACCGTGACCCGGTCGAACCGCCCGACTGCGTAGGACGCCGAGACGAACGGCGCGATCCCGAGTGGGACGAGCGCGACACGGGCCGCGAGTCCGACCCCGGCGGCGTCGACGCCGAGGCCGAACGGGAGCGCCCACGTCAGGATGGCCGCGACGAACGGCTGGATGGACGGTTCGGCGACGATGGCCCCCGAAGCCACCGTCACCAGCAGGTAGCCGCTGAAGACCGCGAACGCGAGCAGGCTCGGGACGACCGCCTTCGTCGACCGGGTGATGTTCACTGCGTCGTAGCGCGGGAACGCCATCCCGATCCCGACGGCGACGGCGCTCCCGACGAGAATACTCACGGGCGTCGCCAGCACGACGGCGGCGACCATCCCCGAACGCAGCGGCGACAGCACGGCGACGACGGCCGTGATGACCGTCCCCAGCGGGATCGTGACTATCGCGCCGGCGAGGACGTGTGCGGCGACGAACCCGCGGCCGTCGATGTGTGACAGCACCGTCGCCGACAGCGCCGTCCCCTGATCGCCCAGCGGGTTCAGGGTGAACACGACCGCGCCGGCCCACGCGACGAACACCAGCGCGAACCCCGCACCGATCGCGGGCACCTCCCCGGTCTGGATCGTCTCGGTCAGGAAGCCGACGACGAACAGCAGGGGGTACGCGACGTAGAGTAGCTTCAGCGGCGCCCGGACCGCGCGCTTCCACGCCAGCACGGTTACTGCGGCGGTCGGCCGCCCGACGACTCCGGCGATGGCGTCCTCGACCCGTCGGAGCCTGTCGACCGCCTCCTGCTCCTCGGCCTCGGTGCCGGCCAGTACGGAGTCGGCGAACCAGTGCCGGTCGGCGATGCGGGTCGTGACGACTGCGCTGAGCGCGACTACAGCCGGCGTGAGCACGACCGCGGCGCCCGCTCGAAGCGGGTCGGCGGTGACCTCGTTCGTCCCCGCGAGGGCCACGTCGGCGAACCACCCGGTCGGGGCCCGCTGCATCGGTTCGAACACCTGCAGGACGACGTTGCCGAGCGCGCCGGTCGCTATCAGGGCGATGTAGGCGACGAAGACGAGGACGACCAGCACCGTCCGGTGTCTGACGACGAAGCCGATCCGGGTGACGGCGTGGCGAATTCCGAGTCCGAGCGGATAGGCGACGGATACGGCGGTGATCGAAGCCGCGGTCGCGGCGACCGGCACCGTCAGCAGCAGCCCCCAAACCCCTGTAGCTGCGACGTAGCCGATCGCTGCTGCGGTCAACATCGGTACCGCGTAGCTCCCAGCGAGGACGCTTTCTGAGAGTACCATCCCGAGGGCGGCCTCCCGCGTCGGCACGACCGAGAGCAGGCCGACCTCGTTCGACAGTTCGCCGCGGGTCCCGACCGTCCGGACGGCGACGATGAGCGTCAGGAACAGCCAGAGCACGGCGAAGACGCCCCGTGCGATTTCGAGGGTCGACCAAGCGACTGGCAACTCGGCCCCGAACCCGAGTTCGTTCCCGAAGACGTACGCCCCGTAGCCGGCGCCGGCGCCGAACAGTCCGACGAAGACGACGAAGACGGCGATCTGGGTCTTGGTGTCGACCGCCTTCCGGAGGTTCCGGCGCACGTCGACGGCCGCGATGGTCCGGCTGTGTCGAAGCGTAGCGCTGAGGACGCCGAGCCCGTCGCGGCCGGCTGCCGCCCCCTCGTCGCTCACGTCGGCACCTCCTCGCGGTCGATCGGTTCGTCGTCGTGGTCCTCGGTGAGGTCGAGGAACGCCCGTTCGAGGCTGGTCGATTCGTCGCGTTCGGCGCGGCGCGTGAGTTCGGCCGGCGTCCCCTCGGCGACGAGCGCCCCCTCGTGGAGCACGCCGACGAGGTCGGCGAGTTCCTCGACGACCGAGAGGATGTGTGTCGAGAGGAAGATCGTCACGTCGTGCTCGGAGAGTTCGGCGACGAGGTCCTTCACCGTCCGGGCCGCACGGGGGTCGAGGCCGGACGTCGGCTCGTCGAGGAAGATCACTTCGGGCTCGTGGAGCACGGCTTGGACGAGTCCGAGCTTCTGGCGCATCCCCTTCGAGTAGCCCTCGACGCGTCGATCCGCGGCGTCCACGAGGTCGAACCGTTCGAGGTAGGACTCGATGCGCTCGCTCGCTTCGGCCCGGGGGATGTCGTGGAGCGAGGCGACGTAGTGGAGGTTCTCCCGGGCGGTGAGTTCCTCGAACACCGGCGGGCTCTCGGGGAGGTAGCCGAGGTGGTCGATGACGCCGTCGCGGTCGGTGATGGGCGTACCGGCGACGAACGCCTCACCCGAGGTCGGCCGAGTGAGCGTCGTCAGCATCCGCATCGTCGTCGTCTTCCCCGAGCCGTTCGGGCCGAGGAAGCCGTAGACGACGCCGGCGTCGATGGCCAGATCGAGGTCGTCGACGGCGAGTACGTCCCCGTACCGTTTCCCGAGGCCGCGGGTCTCTATCGCGAGCGGCGCCGATCCGTCCTGAGAGGGCATATGCTTGCTACGTTCGCTCCAGACTACTTGAAAGGGACGGGCGGCTGTCCACTCGGAAGGCGTTCGCTACGACGGGTCCCCGTTCTCACTCGGTGTGTCGCCGACGTCTCGATGGTCCGCGCCAGCGCGCCGTCGACGCAGCGAGTCGTACAGCCGTTCTCCGACCGCTTCACGCAGTTGCTCGGTCGTGTCGTCGGCCACGTCGACGGCTCGCGCGTCGTCGTTCGTGAGGCTGCGCGCGCCGGCGGTGTCGACCGTCACCGTGCCGAGGCGTCGGCGGCGCTGGAACACCGTTTCGGTGCTCAGAACCGTCTGCACCCGGTAGTAGGGGACGATTTTTAGCTCCTGAACCCAGAAGCCGTTCCGGGTCACGACGTGGTCCTCGCCGAGGTGGTAGCCGCGGCTCTTCCACTTCAGGTGAGCGGCGAGGGGCACGAGCAGGAGGACGAACAGCGGGACCCACCAGTAGAGGGTGATCCCGGCGACGCGCTGGATCAGGTAGAGCAGCGCGACGACCACCGCGACGACGATGGCGTAGCGGACGGCGTAGCGTTCCCGGGCCCGTTTGGGCGGCCGTTCGAAGCTGAGGTCGCCGACAGCCTCGACGGAGTTCGTGAGTTCGAGCACGCGGCTCCGTTCGGCCAACGGGACCGCCGACTGCGACCCCCCGGAGTTGCCCTCGCCGCCACTCTGTCCGGCGGTCTCGATATCCAGCGAGGCGTAGCCGAGCGCCCGCGCGAGGACGTTCTCCCTGATCGTCAGCGACTGTACCTTCGAGAGCGGGATCGTCCCGCTGTACTGCTGGAGGAGCCCGCGTTCGTAGCGCATCTCCTGGGGGGCACGACGCAGGGTGAACCCGTAGTACGTCGCGGCGTTGATCGCGCCGTAGACGACCGCGAAGAGGAGGATCCCGACGACGCTCAGGAGCGCCCCGAACACCCGACCGAGCCCCGGCCCGGGGACGAACGAGAGCCACTCGACGCCGAACAGGGAGCCGAGCGCCGGCATGAACACCGACACCCCCAGGAACAGCAGCGGGATCAGTTGGGCGTCGGCGGAGGTCAGCGCGAGTAGCCCCAACTCCCGGTCGGAGATTTCGAAGACGGTCTCGAACTCGGCGTCGGCGGCCTCGTCGCCGTCGTCGCCGGCGCGGCGCAGTCGGCTGATCTCCCCTTGCAGTTGGTTCGCCCGATCGACGCCGACGAACTTGAGTTGGGCTTCGGCGCCGCTGGCGCCGGCCGTCTCCAGACGGATCTCTGCGATCCCGAGCGCGCGCTGGACGACGTTCTGGCTGATGTCGACGTTCTGGATCCGATGGAGCGGGATCTCCCGTTCGCGCCTGCCGAAGACGCCCGACCGGATGTCGAACGTGTCGGCCGTGAGTTCGTACTCGAAGCGGCGGTAGTAGGCGACGGCGTAGCCGACCACGCCCGCCGCCAGGACCACCGCGAGCCCGATCGCGAGGGTCACGCCGAGGGTGCCCGCGACCGCGCCGAACGCCGATCCGCCGATGAACACTGCGGCCACGACGAGGCCGACGCCCTGTTCGAGGAGCCGGTAGGGGATCGAGAGCGGGTGGAGGTGGAACGCGCGGCCGGTGAGTGATTCCGTCGTCACTATCGAGCCCCCACGGTCATACCGCATCCGCCTCGTCGGACTCGATAGCCAGCCGCTCCAGTCGCTCCTGAAGCTTCGACGCGCGCTCGGGGGTCAGCCCGGGGATCGTCACGTCGGCGCCGCGTGAGCCGGCAGTGTAGACGACCAGCGTCGACAGGCCGAGCACGCGTTCCAGCGGCCCACGGGTCGTGTCGATGTGCTGGACCCGCACGTAGGGAACGACTGTTCGCACTCGCGTGAACACCCCACGACTGAGGTACAGCGAGTCAGCGCGGACGACGTAGCTCCACGAGCGGTACAGCAATAGGGCACGAACCACGCCCACCAGGACGAGCAGCGCGAACGCTGCGCCACCGACGGTCGCAGCGGACTCGAGTCCCCCATCGAGGAGTGCCGTTTCGGAACCGACGCCGAACGCGATCCCGGTCGCCACGACGCCGACGATGATGGCGCCGAGAGCCGACCCGATGACCCACTGCAGGCGGACTGTCGACGCGAGCTCCCGTGGCACGTCGAGCACGTCGGTGTCGATTCCGGCGGCGGCCGCGACAGACGACTGTCCGTCGTCCGCGTCATTGTCGCCACCTTCGGACTCGTCGGGCGGCGTCGACGCCGTCGCCGCTGGAGGATCGTCCGTCGCGTCGTCGGAGGAGTCGCTCATGACGGATGGGTCGCACAACGGCGGCTTAATCGTACCGCCGTGGGATGGCACGGACCTCTCGACTGTCCCGTCCCCGGCTGCCTCATTCCCCACTTCGCTGCCGAAGGAAGCATAGATGGCGAAGCTATCTAAGCCACCTGAGCTACCTTAGGTAGCTTAGCCACCGTTGTCGGCTACTCCGAGACGGATATCCACGGAAGCCGGCCTCGGGGCTCAGACCCGGACCAGCACTTTCACTGCCTCGCGTTCGTCCATCGCGCGGTAGCCCTCGTCGATGACTTCGAGAGCGACCTCCTTCGTGAACACCGGCGAGGGGTCGAGCGTTCCCTGTAGCACGTCGTCCATCAGGTCCTCGATGGCCGACGGTTCGGCCGACGGCCGGAAACCCCTCCGTCGGGCGGTCTGCCTACTGCATCTGGCCGCCTTCCTCGTGGGGTTGGACGACGACGAAGCCGTTGTCGCCGGTGAACTCCATCTGGAAGGACTCGCCGGACTCCTGGCCGATCTCGATCAGCTTGTTGGTCCCGATGGAGGGCGAGAGGTTCGCGCTCCAAGCAACGGTCGCGTCGGGGTCGGTCGTCACCGGCGGTTCCATCACGAGCGGGTCGCCGTGTGTCGAGATCGCCACGTCGCCCGGGCCGGTGAGGTAGACGTTGGTGAGTCCACCCGCGGCGGCACCGGAGAGGCTGCCGATCGTGTTGATCTCGTAATCGACGTCGTCCTCGAAGGCCAGCACGTCGGTCCCGTTGACCGAGATCGATTCGCCCTCGTCGAGCGAGAGGATCTGGATCTTCTTGCTCTGCTCGGCGGCGTAGAGCGTCCCCGTCCCTTCGGCCTCCATCACGGGGGAGTCCTCGTTGGAGACCGCACTCTTGACGAAGCCGGCGATGCCGCCCTCGGCGGAGGACTTCCCGGTGAACGTCAGGTCGCCGGTGTAGGCGATCATCGCGCCAGCTTTCAGCGTCACCGTCCCGTCGACGCCGATGGCGAGCAGTCGGTTGTTCGCTTTGTGGAAGCCGTCGCCGCTTTCGACGGCGTCGTTCGCCTCGATGAACGCTTGGAGGTCCATGACGAAGGTAGATGGTCTCCCATTCGTACAAAAGCTATCGGCTCTCGGTCGCCGAATAGCCGTCACTATCCGGTGATCACGAACTATATGTCGGCCGCGGGGGAGAGGAATTGTCGTGTCCCTTAAACCGTACGTCGAAGCCCTCCTCAGCCCCCACGAGTTCGGGGATTGGACCCCGAGCCTCCGGGCGGCGATCGGTGCCATCGTGCTGCTGTGTGTACTGAACGGTGCCTCCGTCGCCTACGCGGGTGACGTGATCACGAACGAGGTTAGCGGCACCGTCACCGTCGACAACCCGGAACGGCCACCCGACACGTTCTGTGAGGGGTCGACCTTCGACTACGACGGCTGTGACGAACCGAAGACGATCGAGAAACCGCTCCGCCCCGCCGCGGACGGCGCCGTCGGTCGGATGGCCGTGAAGGCGGTGCTCGCACCGATCGCGTGGGTCGCCCTTCTCGGGTCGCTGCTCGTGCTCGGGACCGGAAACGCCGGCGGACGGGATCGGGAGGCCGTCGACGCCTTCCGCCGAGGGGCGCTTGTGGCATCCATCGCCGCGATTCCGGGTGTGCTTCGGTACGCCGTGCGGCCGGTCGTCGTCAGCCGCGGGCTACCGGACTGGACCTACCCTAACTCGATCGACGGCGTCGAGGCCGCGGCCGTCGACGCGCTGTTTCCGAACGAGCCGGCCTGGGCGGCGATCGTGCTCGTTTCGGCGCTCTGGACGGCGATGGTCGTCTTCGGCGGAACGCGCGGGGTCTTCGAGACGACGGACGGGCTGGCGGGAGTCGTCGCCGCGATCGCGTTCGTCACCGTCGCCGCCTCCGTCCCTCTCACGAACGGCGGCTGGATCGGACTCCCGTCCCTGTTGGGGATCTTCCTCACCGTCGTCGGCGTCCTCGGGTTCCTCGCGTCGGGGGCCTATATCTCGGTCTCGAAGTCCTTCGAGCTCATCGGCTTCGGCGGGACCGAGGAGGTCAGACCGGAGCCGTGGTACGTCGGCCTCCATCGCTTCGGCGCGTTCGTCGTCGTCGTGGCCGGCTACCTGGCCACCGACGGGGTCGCACTCACCTGACCGGACGACTGAACTCGGTTCCCATCTCGTCGGAACCCGGTACGAACCGTAACGAGGCGTCGGGCCGTTCGTTCGAACATGACTGACACGATACAGGAGTCCGTGACGATCCCTGCCGACGGCGTCGAACTGGAGGGCGAACTCGCCGTTCCGGAGGGGGCCACCGGGCTCGTCCTCTTCGCTCACGGGAGTGGCAGCAGTCGGAAGAGTCCGCGGAACACCTTCGTCGCCGAGGTTCTGCGGGACCACGGCCTCGGAACGCTCCTGTTCGACCTGCTCACTGAGGAGGAGGACCGCGAGTACGAGACCCGCTTCGACATCGACTTGCTGACGGGCCGGCTGCTCGCGGCGACGGCGTGGCTCCGGGACCGCAAGGACACCCGGGACCTGAAGCTCGGCTACTTCGGATCGAGCACCGGCGCGGCGGCCGCCCTGCGGGCCGCTGCCGACCGCGGCGACGACGCTGGCGCCGTCGTCTCACGGGGCGGGAGGGTCGACCTCGCTTCCGAGCGACTGGAGGACGTGAGCGCTGCCACACTCTTCATCGTCGGCGGCGCCGACACGCAGGTGCTGGAGCTCAATCGGGAGGCGTTCGGCCGACTGCGCGGGACGAAAGAGTTGGAGGTGGTTGAGGGCGCCGGCCACCTCTTCGAGGGCGAGGGCGAACTCGAGGCGGTCGCCGACACGGCAGCGGCGTGGTTCGAGACGCACCTCACGTAGTGCGGCGCGGTCGTCGCCCCCACCCGGCTCACTACGACGTGATGGCCACCTCCAGCGACCGCGTTCGCGGGCCGTCACACTCGACGAACAGGACCGATTGCCACGTTCCGAGCGCCAGCGACCCATCGACGACCGGGATCGAGACGCTCTCGCCGAGAAGTGTGGCCCGGAGGTGGGCGTCGGCGTTGTCGTCGATGGCGTCGTGGTCGTACCCCTCGCCGCGGGGGACGAGTCGTTCAAGCGCGCTTTCGAGGTCCGCCAGCAGCCGCGACTCGTTCTCGTTGACGACGACGCCCGCGGTGGTGTGCGGGACGAAGACGGTACAGACGCCATCGACGCCGCTCGGGACGGCCTCGGCCACGTCGGCAGTCACGTCGACGATATCGGTTCGTGCGGCGGTTTCGACCTGCAGGGACATACGCTCCAGTAGGGCCGGGGGGTGGATGAACACCCCCGCTAGTCCAACCGCTACCGCTCGTGGACCGTCATCCGGATCTCTTCGTCGGGTCGGGAGGTGATCGTCTGGATCACCTCGACGTTGCGCCCCGAGTCCAGTTCGAGGTGGTAGTCCCCGTAGAGCATCGCGAGGATCAGCCGCGCTTCGAGCATGGCGAACCGGTCACCGATGCAGCGCCGCGGCCCCGCCGAGAACGGGAAGTAGGCGAGTTTCGGGAGGTCCGCGCGCATCTCGTCGGTCCAGCGCTCGGGCCGGAACGCGAGCGGGTCGTCGTACCAGCGCCCGTCGCGGTGGACCACCCACTGGCTCATGAACACCTTCGAGCCGGTCGGGATCCGGTAGCCGTCGATCGTGTCGGGCTCCTTCGCCTCCCGAACGATGCTCGGGACCGGCGGGAACAGCCGCATCGACTCTTCGACGACCTGCTCGGTGTAGGTGAGGTCGGCGAGGTCGCCCGTCGTCGGGCGCTCGCCGTCAAGGACCTCGTCGAGTTCGGCGACGAGTTTCTCCTCGATAGCCGGGTGTTGGGCGAGCAGGTACGTCGTGTACGTCAGCGAGACAGCGGTCGTTTCGTGGCCGGCCGTCAGCAGCGTGATCGCCTCGTCGCGGATGTCCTCGTCGCTCAGGGGCGCACCTTCCTGTTGGGCGTCGAGCAGCATCGAGATGACGTCGTCCTCGCCGGGGGTCTCGCGCTTCTGGGCGATGATTTCGTCGACCACGCTGTCGAGGGTCTCCCGAGCGCGGGCCATCTTCCGCCGGGAGGGAAGCGGCACGCCCTCCGGAGCGAGGATGTTCGAGAGGCTGGCGCTCGCAGGCAGGAACGTGTTCATCGCCTCCTCGATGTCGTCGACGTACCGGTCGAGGTCGACGCCGAACAGCGCCTCGGCGACGATACGCAACGTCAACTCCATCATGTCCTCGTGGATCGAGCGCGTCTCGCCGTCGCGCCAATCCGCCAACGTGGCCTCGGTCTGATCGACCATCATCTCCGCGTAGACGCTGATCCGGTCAGGGTGGAACGCCGGCTGGATCATGCGACGGTTCCGTCGCCACTCCTCGCCCTCGCTGTTGAGGATTCCGTTACCCGTCAGTGGCCGGAGGATGCGCTGGAACTGTTCGCCCTTGACGTAGTTCGTGTTGTTGTGGACGAGCACCTGCGCGATGGCCTCGGGGTCGTTGAGTTGGAAGAAGTGGTCGCCCAGCCCCTCCCAGTGGACGATGTCGCCGTACTCCCGGGCGACGCGCTCGGTGAAGTCGAGGCCGCCGCGGATCGACTGCGGGACCGCACCAACCACCGGGAGCCCGTCCGGGCCTGGCGGGAACTCGCCGCGTGCGTGGTCCGAACTCATTACCAGCAAATACGGTCGGTATCGGGTTGAGCGTACCTACTACCATGCGAGGGGGCTTTAGGTAGTAAGCGTTACCTCGGCGCGCCCAGAGGGTGTCGACGATGACCAACGAGACGCTCCGCTCGGCGACCATCGTCCTCTCACAGCGCCAGCAGGCGTCGATCTTCGACGCAGTCGACCGCTCTGATGCCGTCTCGCTCGCAACGACGCGGTACTTGGGTCCCTCAGCGGGCGACTACTACGTCGGTCTCTCGGAGATCGACGGCGATCCCGGAACGGTCCGCGCGCTGTTCGAGAGCAGCGAGCAGGTGCGCCAGTACGCCGTCGAGGACGCCGGCGACCACAGCTTCGTCTACGCCCACTACCGCGACCTCGACCCCGTCGACGACCTGATCTCGCTGCTCTACCGCCACGACCTCGTCGTCGACTGGCCGATCGTCCACCGCCAGCGCGGCGACGCCGCCGAGAGCCGCCTCAGGGTCGTCGGGACCGACAGCGGTATCCAACGGGCGGCGGCCGACCTCCCGGCCAGCGTCGAGGTCACCGTCGAGAAGCTGAGCACCGTCGCGCCGGCGTCGGAGGCGGCGTTCGCCGGCCTGACCGAGCGCCAACGGTCGCTGCTCCGCCATGCCGTCCGGGTCGGCTACTACGACGTACCGCGGGGGGCGACCCACCGCGAGATCGCCGAGGCGTTCGACGTGGCCCCGGGGACCGTGAGCGAGCGACTCCAGCGGATCGAGCGGCGAGTGATGGAGGGCTACGTACGGGCGTTCCTGTAGGCAGCGACGCTCACTCGATCCGCGCCGCGTAGTCGTCGATGGCGTCGAGCAGCCGTGGAACGGACTGCCCGCCGTCGGGGGAGAGTTCGTAGACGCTGGTGCCATTCTGACGGCGCTTTCGGACGAGGTCCGCCTCCTCCAGTTCGTTGAGGTGGTGATAGAGGTAGTTCTGCTCGCGGTCGACGGCGTCGGCGAGGTCGGCGCTCTCGACAGGACCGTCCTCGATGAGGATATACAGTATCGTAAGCCGCGTCGAGTTCGCCATGGTCTGGAAGAACGCCGTGACTTCGTCGAGTTCGAACGTCTCCCGCAGGAGTTCCTGCTCGACGCGTTCGTAGCCCGGAGGTTGCTCCTCATCCGATGCTCCGTTCGTTTCCATCGTTCGGCAGTTACGCCCGTGTCACTATATGCCCGTTGGGTCGGTCAGCTTCTGGGCACCCGCCCATCGCCACGCCGTGCCGTGATTCTCGCGGCGAACGATCGAGCCCACACCGGACCACAATCTACGGCTCACTCGCGGAGTTCGTCCAGGGCTACGAGGACGTAAACCAGTCCGACGAGTCGCGTGCCAACGTACACCCACGGGCGCCACTTCGGCGTCGACGTGCTCGTGTAGGCCATCCGCGTGCCGTAGTCGATGTAGGCACGTGGGAACAGCAGCGCGAGCAGACCGACGAGGCCGAGGAAGCGCTTGAACCGGGCGTAGGACACGTCGCTGCGCCACATCGCGACGAGGAAGAGGAGCCCTTCGAGTCGGGCACCGGGCATCACCCACGACCGCCACTCACACTCGTCGGGGTTCTCCATGGCGAGTCGTTCAGCATTCCGTACGAGTGCCGCCGGCGCGACCACCTCGACGGTACAGACGGCGGTGAGCAGTTTCCGGAGCATACCGACCCTTCGTGTCACGAGAGTAAGAATCTACACCGGCGACTGTCAAGGTGAGGACGCAGGCCCTGTGACTTTCCGGGATTCTGCCTTGAGCGTGCCCGAAGTAGGTTCCTACCGTCGGCGAGGTGGACATCTGAAGGTGCCTACCTATGGTCGCCGGTGTCCAAAGGACGGGGCATGCAGGACTCCACGACGAGTAGCCGTCGACGGTTCGTACAGTTGGTCGGAGCGACCGGCGTCGCGGTCGGACTCTCAGGGGTGGCGAGTCCGGTCGCAGCACAGGACGGGGATGTCGCGGAGACGTTCGAACTCCTCGGCGAACAGAGCGGCTGGGTAGGCGTCGCTCCCGAGGGCATCGCCGACACGACGAACCCGACACTCGAGTTCACACCCGGCGAGACCTACCGGATCGAGTTCGAGAACGGCGACGGGCTCACCCACAACCTCGTGATCATCAACGAGGCCGAGGAGGTGCTCCACCGGACCGACACGGTCGCCGAGGAGGGAGCAACGGCGAGCATCGAGTTCGAGGCCACCGAGGAGATGTACCAGTACTACTGTGAGCCCCACCCGCAGTCGATGCGCGGGGACATCAACGTTGGCCAGCAGGCCGGCGGGGGGGCCGGTGACAGCCGCGAGGAACTGATCCAGCAACTCATCGAGGAGTCGGACTACGTCTTCGACGGCTACGTCAGGGCGTGGGAGGGGCTCGCTCCCGAGTCGATCGAGGGCGAGAGCAACCCGACGATCGAACTCGAAGCCGGCCAGGAGTACACCTTCGGCTGGATCAACGGCGACGGCGAACCCCACAACATCGCCATCCGGGACGACGACGGGGAGAACCTCTACGCGACCGAGATCACCAGCACGGAGGACGCAACCCAGACGCTCACGTTCGAGGCGACCACCGACGCGGTGCTCTACATCTGTGAGGTCCACCCGAACTCGATGGTGGGCGACCTGACCGTCGACGGCATGGGGACGGCGACCCCAACGGAGGCCCCGCCGACGGAGACCGAACCGCCGGCCACGGAGACCGAGGCACCCGAAACCGAGCCCCCGGCGACCGAACCCGCCACGGAACCGCCGGAGACGGAGACTGGAACGCCGACAGCCACTGACGGCCCCGGCTTCGGTGGTCTGGCTGCACTCGCTGGTGTCGGTGCCGGCGCCGCGGCCGCCGCCCGACGGCTGAGTGCCGACAGCGAGGACGAACGCGAGGAGTGACCGGGCTGCGGGGCGACGGTTCCCGCCCGAGGGGAACGGCAACGGCCTTTATCTGATCGGCAGGCGAAGCCCCACGAGATGTACGACGACATCTTGCTTTCGACCGACGGAACGGTCGCCTCCGAGGACGCGACGGCCCACGCGATCGATCTCGCACGGGAACACGGTGCGACGCTGCACGTGCTCTACGTCGTCGACGAGAGCGTCGTGACGGCCTACAGCGGCGATGAGTACGTCGACGGCGCCGAGGGGCCGGAACACGGCCTCGAGGAGATCGGCGAGGAGACTCTCGATGCGGTCCGTGCCGACGCGTCGGATGTCGGCGTCGACGTGGTCGGGACGATCCGACACGGCGACCCGGCCGAAACGATCGTCGAGTACGCCGACGAGGCCGACACCGACCTGCTCGTTCTCGGGACGAAGCGCCGCTCCGAGGAGTACCGCACGCTGCTCGGCAGCGTCACCGACCGGGTCCTCCGGCTGACGAGCAGGCCGGCCATCGTCGTGAAGACGGAAGTGAGCTAAGGCGGTCCGGCTGGAGAGTGGAACTCCGGACGACGAGTGTGTGCCGTTCAGCCGCCTGTGGCGAGTCCGCCCCGGGAAAACGCCCTCGTCCTCCCACCCCGAGCCTGATAGCGCGGGAACCCTCTCTTCGTGTATGGCCCGTGTTCCGAACTGGCGACGGCCTGGACGGGGAGACCTGTGACGCGCGCGGCGTTCACCTGCCACGACTGTGGGCTCGACTTCGCAGCGACGGTCTCGAACGAGTGGGGACTCTACGAGTTCGCTCGCTGTCCAAACTGCGGGAGCGCGAGGACGACGCTCGCGTAGCGGGTCGGGCCGCCGGGGCGGGACAAAAGCCACCCGCTTTTTGTAGGAGAACCGTGCACCCCTGCACGAACTCCTGATGACCGGAGAAGAGCACCCGGAGACTCCGCCGGAGGGGATGGCGGGCCAGCCGGGTTCGGAGTCGGTTGAACAGGCAGACGAGGTCGAGTACGGCGTCGACGAGCGCCCGCCGACGGGCGAGTCGGTACTGCTCGGCCTCCAGCACTACCTGACGATGGTCGGGGCGAACATCGCCGTCCCGCTCGCGCTGGCCGGGGCGATGGGGATGCCCGACGACGTGTTGCCCCTCTACATCGGCACGTTCTTCGTCGTCTCCGGGGTTGGGACGCTGCTCCAGACCACGTTCGGGAACCGCTACCCGATCGTCCAAGGGGCGACGTTCTCGATGCTCGCCCCGGCCATCGCCATCATCGGATTCATCGGCACGGACAACTGGGAACAGGCGATTCTGGCCCTTCAGGGGGCGGTTATCGTCGGCGGGTTCGCACAGGTGGCGTTCGGCTACCTCGGCGTGATGGGTCGGCTCAAGCGCTACCTCTCGCCGGTGGTCATCGCGCCCACCATCGCCCTCATCGGGCTCTCGCTGTTCAATGCCCCACAGGTGACTGGCGCCGATCAGGCGTGGTGGCTGCTCGGGTTGACCGTACTCCTGATCGTCGCGTTCAGCCAGTACCTGAGTGACAGCCACCGCGTGTTCCGGCTCTACCCGGTACTGCTGGGAATCGTCGGTGCGTGGGTGCTCGCGGCGGCGCTCTCGGTGTTCGGCGTGTTGCCCGCCGGGTCGCCGGCGTTCGTCGACTTCACGCCCGTCCGGGAGGCCAGCCTCGTCCAGATTCCGACGCCGCTACAGTGGGGCTGGCCGACGTTCCGGACCTCGTTCGTGATCGGGATGTTCGCCGGCGTCGTCGCCTCGATGATCGAATCCTTCGGCGACTACCACGCCGTCGCGCGCCTCGCCGGCGAGCGCGCCCCCTCCGCGCGCCGAATCGACCACGGCATCGGAATGGAGGGGGTCGCGACCGTTTTCGCGGGGGTCATGGGCACTGGGAACGGCTCGACCTCCTACTCCGAGAACATCGGCGCTATCGGCCTCACCGGCGTCGCCTCCCGGTTCGTCATCCAGATCGGCGCGATCCTGATGCTGCTGGCCGGGTTCGTGGGCTACTTCGGCGCGCTGATCTCGACGATCCCCGACCCCATCGTCGGCGGGCTCTACGTGGCGATGTTCGGTCAGATCGCTGCTGTCGGCCTCTCGAACCTGAAACACGTCGATCTGGACTCCTCTCGGAACGTCTTCATCGTCGGCATCGCGCTCTTCCTCGGACTGGCGATGCCGGCCTACATGGGCAACGTGGGGAGCGCCGCCGCCTTCCAGCAGGGCGTCGCGGCGACCCCCGTCGTCGGCCCGCTGCTGACCGCACCGTTCCTCCCCGACGCCGCGCTGCAGGTCGTCGCCGACACCGTCTACGTCGTCGGCGGCACCGGGATGGCCGTCGGCGGACTCGTCGCGTTCGTCCTCGACAACACCGTGGAAGGGACTCGGGCGGAGCGTGGCCTCGACGAGTGGGAGGAACTCACGGAGGAGACCGGCGCCTTCCGGTCGGCCTACGAACGCTACGTGAAAGGGGAGTAAACGAGTGGGGTGGCGAACGGCCCCAACACGTATTTCGACCTCCCAAATGGTTTCACCGTCGGCGACGACGGCGACGGCGAACGCGTCGAGATCACCGGCGTCGGCCTCGTCGGCGACGATCCCGCGCGGGGCGCGCTGGAACACGAAGCCGTCTCCTGTGGGGGCCTGTCAGGACCGGTGGCCGGAGCCGACCCCCTCCTGCGGATCGAACAACGAGCCGAGCTCGTCGTCTGGATCGGAGAACATGTCGCGTCGCTTGGCGGCCCGCTCCTGCCGGCGACGTTCGATCTCCCGTTTGGCGTTCTTCCCCCGTTGTTTGAGTTCGTCCACTCGGTGGGCGGAGCCGACGTTCGAGAAGAGCACTGCCGCCGACAGCTCTTCCGACCCGGCTCGTGGGTCGTCACCATGGGAGACCCGTTGTGCGCCGGTCAGGTCCTGCAGGTACTGTCGGGATTGCTCGATGCCTTGTTGGGTCAGCGCCGCTGGCGGCCCGGAGACGAGGAGGGAAACCCCTTCTGCCGTCTCGAGGTCAGCCTCCATCGTGAGGTTTCGCGTTGCCGCTTTCACCGTGTCGACCAGTTTTCGGGTCCGGACGTTGTGGTCAATCTGCGAACCGTTGGTCCGGAACCGTTCGATCAGCCCACCACTGTCCGCTGACCCCGCAGCCTCCGAAGCGAAGCCGAGGACCGAGATTCCGCCCATCTCCAAGACGGCGAAGAGGTCCGCAGCGTCGACGTACATCTCGGCGCCGTCCTCGGACTGTTCACCCGCGTTGAGGAACGTCAGCCACTTCTGGGCGATGTCGCGGTTGATGCGCCGGTAGCTCTCCTGGATCGAGTCGGAGGAACTCAGGTAGCGAGCGTTGTCGACGACGAAGAGGTTGTCAGTCGTCTTCCCGAAGTCCATGAACGACCGCGCGGCGTTGAACTCCAGATGGCCGTGCTCGCTGGGGAGGATTCCGAGGCCGAACACCGGGATGTCGTACCACGTCCGGAGTTCGTTCGCGAGAACGGGTGCGCCCCCGCTGCCCGTCCCCCCACCGAGTGCCGCGACCACGAGGAGCGCATCGGTCGAGTGATGGGGGATCGACGCGAGTGCGTTCTTTACGACGGTCAGGTTCTGCTCCATCAACTCCGCGCCGAGCTCCGGCTTGTTCCCAGTGCCCGAGGCCCGCATCTCCGGTGAGGTGAGAAGCAGTTGTTTCGAGGCCGGGATCTCGTTCACGACGCTCAGGTCGGACTCGGCGGTGTTCAGCGCGAACGCATCGCTGATGACCTCGACCCCGGTCTCGCCCGACACCTCGATGAACGAGTCCACGACCTTACACCCCCCGTTGCCGATTCCGATAGCGGCTACTTCCATTGTACGGCCAGGCTGGTCCTATCTCGACTTTGTTATGACGGGCGAAAACGATACTTTCCCGGTCTTGCTCCGTGGTACCCGACGGCATCACGCGGTTCGAGCCGCCGGCCGGTCCGCGAAGTAAGTCGGGCTTACTGTGAGTAGGTCGCCCGATCGTCGCCCGTCCGGGTCCGTTGCCCGGGATTAGCTCGTCGACGTCGTCGACGCGGACCCGGTATTAACCGGGGCTGAGGCCATCGGTCGAACCCGTCACCTGCCAGCGACCGTCGGGCCCCCACGCGTCTGTCTCGGCTCCGGCTACCAGCCTCCTTCTGACCGCCCCGAGGCGCTCGGCTACGCTACCCGAGGTCGAAGTGCTGCCCCGGTTCGACGACGTGTGCGCCCGCGTCCGAGAGTGCCTCGGACTCCCACGAGCCGTCGTCGAGCACCGGGTTCGTGTGGTTCAGGTGAGTGAAGTACACCGTCGTCCGGGAGAGCGGCAGCGTGTCGAGTGACTCTTGGATCGGTGGGTGCGGAACATCCGCCTGCTCGCCGATCTCGTTGGTCTCCCAGAACGTGCCGTCGAGAACGGCGATGTCCGCCGCTTCGATGCGGGCGAGCGTCTGTTAACCGCGGAACTCGAGGCCGAGCGTTCCAGTCCCGAACTCGTCCCGGTGGGTGACCGGAAACAGCCGAGCTGGAGTACTCCGGGGAGGTACCCGAGAGGGGTGTGCGTGAGCAAGCCCCCGTCGACGTCGCCGCCGACTTGATGACGAACGTCCGTCGAGGCGTCGACCAGCAGCGACCGACCTCGGAACGGCCCTGACGAGAGGCCGTTGTCGACATCGTCTCACGGCAGGCGTCGACGGTCCGCCAGCAGAGGCGAGTAGGACGTGGCTTGCATCGATATGCAAATCCAACTAGGGCGCGCCGACCCGACGACGGCCGGCAGTCGTCAGGAACTGGTCACCAACCGGCCGCCACGGGGGAAGAACGGATAAGCCGAGTCCAGTCAAACGGTTGGGGTGAACTGGGCTCCCATCCCGTCGAGGCCCCTGCCATGCCTGATACGTACTACCTCATCAGCGACCTGCACATCGGCGGCGACGAGCAGTTAGAGCAGGTCGATTTCCTCGACGAACTGCTCGACTTCCTTCGTGATCTCGCGGGGCGCGACGAGGACGCGGAACTGATCATCAACGGCGACGCGTTCGGCCTGTGGGAGTTCACGGGCGTTGAGGGGCCGGCGAAGTTCGACGCGCTCGTCGAGCGCTACCCGGAACTGTTCGAGCAACTCAGGACGACCGGACGGGAGATGCCGATCACGCTCATCCCGGGTAACCACGACTACGAACTCGCCGCGTATCCCGAGTACGTCGACCGGCTGGCGGAGTACAACGTCACGCTGGAACAGGAAGTCGCGATAGAGCGCCCGGTCGGCGACTACCTCGTCCACGTCGAACACGGGATGCAGGAGGACCCCAACAATCGGATCCCGGACTTCGGAAACCCCTACGCGAACCCGCCGGGCTACTTCGTGAACCGTCAGATCACGAGCCGTGCAGGGCGACTCTCGGGTCGTGGGAAGTACAACTGGCTGAAGGACATCCAAGCGGTGACGCCGATGACTCAGATCCCCGACTGGATGGTCTCGAACTACTTCTACCGGGAGATGAGCGCGTGGCTTCGCTTTTCGGTTGTGCCCTTCTTGCTCCTGTTCAACGTCGGGCTGCTGTACGTCGGCGTGTTCGCGCTCGATCGGTTCGGTGTGTGGTCGCTGCCGCTGGCGTTGATCCAGCAGTTCCTCGGACTGTTCGGCCCGGCCGGGCGGCTCGTCGAACTCGTCCTGGCGGGGAACCTGGTGCTCGTCCTGCTGTTGCTGGCGATCGCGGTCCCGCTCTCGGTGTTCGTACGCGACGCCCGGAAGACGCTCAGACGGTTCGGCCTCACGCGCTCGCGGACGGACGTCGAACCGGTAGAGAAGTACCTCAACCGGGCCAGGACGGTGTTCGCGTCGAACTCCGAGGTCGCTGTGTACGTCTACGGACACACCCACCGGCCATCAGTGACCGAAGTCGGGGACTCCCTCGCCCTCAACACCGGTACGTGGCTCAAGCGCCTCCACCGGGTCGACCCGCTGTTCGGCGTGCTCCCGCCCGTCTACTACTCGTCGTACCGTCTCAACTACTTCCGACTCTCCCCGGCGGCCGACGGCGGCGTCATCGTCGAGTACGACGTGATCGAGAAATCCGATCCGGGCGAGGAGACGCTGCTCCAGCGGCTTCTGACTCGCTCACCCGAACGGGGGTCGTCACTCCCCGACCGAACCGTCGTCAGTCCCGACAGCGGGACCGCGGAACCAGCGGAAACAGGTTCGGAACCGTCGAACTGACCCGCACCGTTGGTCGGCGGCGGCGAGATCGTCGCCGCCGCCGTGAGACCTCTCGATCACCGCTACCTGAAGGGGTTATGGCGCTCGGCCGCCGAGGGGGCAGTATGCAGCGGCGCGCGCAGCGACCCCCGAGTGCCGGTGGGCAACGGAACCGACCGCGGAGGGCGCGCTCGTGACCGACGAACCCCTCCCGGCAGAGTACCTCTCGCCGCTGGCCGGCCTCGTCGACGAGGTGTTGGCCGGCGTCGGCTACGAGATGGCGGTGGCCACGGACGCCATCGACGATGCCGTCCCCGGCTACGGGGGGCTGTTCGACCCCGCGACCACTCGCGGGGAGTTACGGGACGCAATCGAAGGGCTGTCGGCCGACGCTCTCGCGCGGCCGGCAGTCTCCGGGACGGACGGAGACGAGTTCGTCCTCTACGTCGACGGCAGTTCGCGGGGCAACCCCGGGCCGGCCGGAGCGGGAGCGGTCATCATGGACGCCGAGGAGACCGAACTCGCCCGGCTGGGTCGCCCGGTCGGCTCCCGGTCGGGAAACAATACCGCCGAGTACGTCGCCCTCCAACTGGGGCTCTCGGAGCTGTTGACTCGCTACGAGCCCCGCCGTGTCGAGGTCCGAATCGACTCGATGACCGTCCTCCGGGACGTCTGGGGCGGCGACGACCCGACGGAGCCGGGGGTCGACGCCTACAGCGAGGCCGTCACGGCGGCGCTCTCACGGGTCCCCGAACACCGGTACACCCATCTGGCCGACAACGACCCGAACCCCGCCGACGCGCTGGCGACGGTCGGCGCCGACATCGCGTCGCTCGGTCCCTGAAAACGGGGGGAGTCCGATCCGGCTCAGTCGGCCCGGTCCGTCACGTCTTCTCCCTCGAAAACGAGTCGGGCGTCTCCCCCCTCGAGTTCGATGGAGACGATCTCCCCGGTGATCTCGAAGGCGTCGCCGGAGTTGTCTCCGGTGGTGCCGATGATGAGCACCGTCCCGTCGTCCCTGACCTCGACCCGATCGCTCGAGTCGGCGGCGACGTCGTCGGTGTTGCTTTTCGCGGCGCTCCCATCGACGACGACCTCGTAGGCGACCTGCTCCTCGGAGGTCGCCAGGATCTCCAACGTGGACTCGTCGCCGACCAGCCCGGTGGTCTCGTCCTCGGAATCGCCATCGTCGTCCGTCCCGTCGTTCTCGCCGTCCGCCGCCGTCGACGTGCTGACGTCGATCGGGTCGCCGTCGACGGCGATCTCGAAGCCGGAGTCGACGCCGATCACCCGGGCTTCCTCGACCGTACCGGTGATCTCGAAGGCGTCGCCGGAGTTGTCCCCGGTGGACCCGGAGATGACCACCGTCCCGTCGCCGGCGGACTCGACGTCATCACTGGAGTCGGCGGCGACGTCGTCGGTGTTGCTCTTGGCCGCGGTTCCGTCGACGACGATCTCGTACTCGAACTGGTTGTCCTCGGTCGAGAGCACCGTCAGGAGGGACGTGTCAGAGTCCCCATCAGCCTCGGATTCGGTCACCTCGTCGGTGATGTCCTCAGAGCCGAGGATGATCTCGAAGTTCGACTCGCCGCCCACGACTTCGGCGCTGACGAGTTCGCCGGTGACGGCGAACGCGTCGCCGCTGTTATCGCCGGTCGAGCCGCTTATCCTGACCCGGTTCGAGCCGATGGACTCGACGGAGTCGCCCGAGTCGGCAGCCATCGTGTCGGTGTTGCTCTTCGCGGCGGTCCCTTCGACGACGAACTCGTACTCGAACTCGTTCTCCCCGGTCGAGATGATCTGGAGCGTCCGCTCCGTCGTCGCTGCGTCGTCGCTTTCGTCAGTTCCGTCGTCGCTGTCGTCCGTTCCGTCGTCGGCGTCCTCGGTACCATCATCCGTTCCATCGGCCCCGCCGCCGTCGGTCTCGCCCCCGTCGTCATCGACGGCAAAGGGTGTCACCGTCTCGGACCCGTCGAGTGTCAGCGTCAGCGGCGACCCCGCGGCACCGTCTATGGGCGCCCACTGGTCACCAGTGAGCCGGAACAGTTGCTGCCGGTCCGCGTCGTCTGCAGGGTCGGGCGTGAACGTCACCACGACGTTCGAGTCGGCGTTGGAGACTGCGATCACCCGCTCCGTCAGCGCACGACCGGGGACGTCGCCGTCGAAGTCGGCGACTGGGGTCGCGCGGAGTTGCATCGGGTCGTCGGAATCTCCCTGGAAGGTCACGGCCGAGCCGTCGTCGGGCGTCGAGACCGAGACTCGCGGGCCGATCAGGACGTTCGCGAACCCGATTTCGCTGTCCGAACGGACCTCGAACACGACGCCGTCGGCGTTCCGGACCTCGACGTCTTCGACCCGGTCGCGGCGCGAGTTGTCGACGAGGACGGCGGGGCCGTCGGTCCCGCTGATCGTCGACTGGGCGAAGAGGTTCTCCCTGGAATCCGAGAAGCTGACGCCGTACTCGCCGTTGTTCAGGACGCTCGCGTCGGTGACGCGGTTGTCGACGGTGTCGGTGCTGAAGTAGACGCCGCCGGTGTTGTTCCTGACCGTGAGGTCGCTGAACCGGCTCCCCTCGACGACCTGGGCGAAGAACAGCCCGACCTCGGTGTTGTCGGTGATGGTGAGGTTCTCACCGGTCACGTTACTCGTCTCCCAGAGGTAGAGACCGTTCTCGCCGTCGGTCGCGGTGACGTTCCGGAGGACGCTGTCGTCGGCGCCGAACAGCGTGATGCCGCCGGCCGAGCCCACGGTGAGGTCGACGAACCGAACCCGCGGCCCGCCGTTGTCGAGGGTCGGTCCCGCGCGGACGCCACGCTCGAACTCGCGGATCGTGAGGTCACGAACGGTGACGTTCGTCAGCGGTTCGTTGTCCTCGAACCCCTCGGCGGAGCCGTTGTAGACGAGGAGGCCGATGGAGTCCTCGACGCCGTCCCCGGAGAGGGTGTAGCCGTTCCCGTCGAGGGTCACGTCGCTCGCACGCACGTGGATGCACGGCCCCGGGCCGGAGGTGTCGAGGTCACCCGTGAGTTCGTAGGTACCGGGCTCGTCGATGACGGTACAGGAATCGACCACCTCTGGAGCGGTGGTGTTGTCGTTCTGATCCGGTGACTCAGAGTCGGTTTCATCGGGATCGTCGCTGGCCTCGGGGACGGTGACGGTGGTCGTCGCCGTGTCCGTGTTCCCAGCCGGGTCAGAGACCGTGACGCCGAACTCGTAGGTCCCGGGCGTCCGCAGTTCAACGGTGCCGCCCTGTCCGGACGGCGTCGGGACGCTCGATGCCCCGTTCGGGGCTGTCACCGACCATTCGTACGTCAGGTCACTCGCCGGCGTATCCGGGTCGCTCGTGGCGCCAGCATCCAGCGTCACCTCGTAGCTGCCGTCGTCGGTTGGCGAGCCGTCGCTGGCGGCGGCGGCCGTCGGAGACGCGCCGTCGAGCGTTGCCGTCCCGGACTGTCCCGCATCGGCGCTCGCACCGCTATCGTCGACGGCGTCGGTGAGTGTCGCCGTATACTCTCCGGCGGGAAGCTGGGTCGTCGTGGCCGTGTACGTGCCGCCGTCAGTCGAGAAGTCGTCCCGCGACAACGTCGCGACGGTCGCACCGGAGGCGTCCGTGATCTCCACGGTCACCTGTCCCAGCGGTTCAGAGCTGTCGAACGCGACCTGGAGCTGGTCGCTCCCCGCCGCCGACAGCGTAAAGGCGGTAACCGTCGGTGCCTCGTTCTGCGCGGTGACGGTGAGCCGGGCGGTGTCGGACCCGCCGCGGTCGCTCGTCACCGTGACGCGGAACTCGTAGGTGCCGGCGACGGGCAACGACACGTCACCCGTCACACCGGTCGGCGGCGCGACGCTGGCGCCCTGCGGTTGGCTGACGACCTCCCACTCGTAGCTGAGCGATCCGTCAGTCGCGGGGTCGACGGAGGTGCCCGAGGCGTCGAGGGTGAGTGACTCCCCGACGGCGACGGTGGTTCGCCCGTCGATCGTCGCCCTGATGTCGCCGTCGGGACAGCCGTCGTCGTCGGCAACCCCGTCGGCGTCCTCGGCGCTGTCGGGGCACTCGTCGATGCCGTCCCTGATCCCGTCGTCGTCGCGGTCAGCGTACACCTGTATGGTCTCCTCGCGAACGAACTCGCCCTGTTGGTCGATGGCATCGGTGGCCCCGACCGCGGGGTCGGAGACCCAGTCGTCCCCTCGCGCGACCGACTTGATCTGGAGGCTGAACGTGTCCGCCGTGTAGTCCTCCGGGATCGTGACCTCGAGTTCGAGGTAGCGTGACTCGTCGGCAGGGACCTCGTTCCCGACCTCGAACAGCGGGTACTGCAGCGGGATGGTCTCGGTCCCGTATCTCGCACCGACGGTTTCGCCCTCGGTGAGGAGCATCCGGTAGCCGTCGGCGGGTGTCGAAGGCGACTCGACGCCGAAGTTGTCGCCGACGGCCGTGACGGCGTCCCGCGAGATGCCGTCGGGGAACGAGACGGCGATCGTCTGTACCGAGGCGTTCGCACCGTCGTTCGTGGTTTCGACGCGGACGGTGACGGTCTCGCCCGGAACGACGGTGTCGGGGACCTCGACGACCGTGATCTCCGGCCGGGGTTCCGCCGTGGCCTGCCCGCTGAGTGGCTCGATGCCGTACTCGGTGGAGTTGGCGAGCCACGCGTTCGTCCAGCGCCAGTCGGCGCGCATCACCGTCTTCAGGTCGCCGGTCGCGTTCTCGAAGTCCCTGAGCTGGTCCTCGTCGATGTCGACCGAACGGTCACAGAGCGCGACGAAGAAAGACGTGAACAGGCTGTCGTCCGGGTCGCTCTCACACACGTCCAGCACGCCCCAACTCTCGCCGCGTTCGATCACGCGACGGGTCTCCCGTTCGTACGTTTCGAGGGTGCCGTAGGCCTCCCGGAGGAGCCGTTGGCGCTCACGGTAGAGCTGTCGCTCGTCGGCCTCGTCGAAGTCGCCATCGCCGTCCTGATCGACTTCCTCATCGATCTCGCGGTGGTTCTCCCGCAACCGTTCCAAACTCCGACGGAACTCGGTGTTCTCCTGTGCGGCCATCTCGAGGACCGTCGCGTCCCGCTGTGCCTGGAACGCCGCCACCATGTACACTCCCTGTTCCGTGAGGTCCATGAGCTGCATCCCCAGCGAGTAGGCCCCGGCGCCCGGAACCTCAAGGAGGTCGATCGGCCCGGGGGTGATCTCCCCCCCGACGGCGTCGACGCCGATCTCGACGGCGACCTCAGTTCGGTCTTGGGAGACGCCCTCCCAGTACTCGGGGTTGAACCCCTGCTCTTGGGCGCTCGCGTAGATGGGCATGATCGCGTCGATGCCCTCCGTCGCGGCCTGCCGAACGGGCGTGTCGGCCGCCTCCGGCTCCATCGGCACGGTCACGGTGACCTCGCCGAGTTTGTCGTCCGTCACGAAGTCGTCCTCCCACAGTTCGACGCGGACCCGTTGGGGTCCCTTCGTGAGGTTCGCGATCTCGGACGACTGCAGGAAGATCGTCGTGCGGAAGTCGGGGCGCTCCTCGAGGATGTTGCTGCTGCCGTACTGTGAAGGCCTGATCCGCGTGTCGTTGACGAACACCTTCAGGTAGGGTTCACCGCCGCCGAACTCGCCGGTCTCGGTGTCGGCGCTGAAAACCAGCGAGACCTCGTCGTAGTAGCCGTCCCCGTCGGAGTCATCACCAACCCCATCCTCGTCGATCGTCAAGCCGAGGTCGTGGGACTGCTGTGCGATGGCGGTATCGGCGAAGACGACGCCCGCAACCGCCGGCTGCAGCACGACGAGGACGACGACGAACCCCGTCAGTCGTCGCATATCGCCCCCCCTGCCGTGGGCGCACCGGCTCTGTGCGCGCCGAGTGACTCCTGCACGCCCGCTGTACCGCTGCGGGCCGGCTGAACACCGATGTTCGTGGTGGGGTCGTCGAGAACCATTTTTCCAGACCCAATACGGGCCCCTCACAGGCAGTACGGGACCGCGGAAATTTGTTACACCCCGACTAGGTTCCAGTAGGTTCGCGGGTTCGTTTCGGAGCAGTCCCCGTTCGGCCCGAGCGCTGTGTGCTCCCCCCGTCTGGGGGACGCCTCAGCGGTGACGAACATTAATGATCGTATTTTCACTGGTACGATGTCGACTCTGCCCCGGGGAGCCGTCTCAGTCCTCGGGACGGCAGCCGAGACGACATCGGCGAAACGTGCTGACCCCCGGTCCGTTACTCGAGCAGTCGGAACATCCCGTCGGGGATGTGGTCCACACCGAGCGCGTCGGTGCCGCCGATGGCGTACAGCGAGTCGAACAGCTCCTCCATCCCGTCGATCGTCTCCTCGTCCCAGTCCCGAACGACCATGTCGCGCCAACCGTCACGGACCGCCCGGACGATCTCCGGGTCGTCGTGGGTCATCAGCTTCTCGCCGACGACCTCCCACGGCTCGTCGTCCTCGACGAGGCGGTCGACGGTCGCTCGGTATGCGCTGGCGAACGCGCGGGCCGTCTCGCGGTGGTGGTCCAGGTACTCCTCGCTCGTCAGGAACGTCGAAATCGGGAGCTTGTTGTCGGTGCCCGAGAGGTCCTGTACGAGCTCGGCCATCGGGAGCACCTCCTCGTAGGGGCCGGTCTCGGTGATCTCGGGGACGATCGGCCAGAACTGCAGGACGGCGTCGACCTCGCCCTCGCGGATCATCCGCGTGAGTTCGACCTTCGAGCCGGCCTCGATCGGCGTCGCCGCCTCGTCCGCGTCGAAGCCGTACTGCTCCCGGGTCGCCGCACGGACGAGGATCCAGTTCTTGTCGAGCCGACGAACGACGCCGACGTCCTTCCCCTGCAGGTCGGCGAGCGAGTCGATGTCGCTGTCCTCGTGGGCGACGAGGCCGCCGACGGTTCGGCCGTAGGGGTAGAACGCGACGATCGGCGCGCCCTCGGCGCGCTCGCGGGCCGTCGAGATGTAGTCGATGTCGATCAGGTCGGCCTCGCCGTCCTGTAGCTTCGCCTCGACGGTCTCGACTTCGCCTTCGAGTTCGTCCGAGACCAACTCGAAGTCGAGGTGGAAGCCGTGCTCGTGGTCGAGGCCGAGCCGCTTCATCGTGTAAAGCATGTACCGCGGGCTGCCGTTGTGCTCGAAGCGGGCCCGCATGACCGGCAGCCCCTCAGGGTCGCCGTGTTCGGCGTCGATGGCAGCCTGTTGGTCTTCGATCCCCACGATCACTCACCCCCGTCGGCGACGATGGCGTCGATATCGGCGTCGTCGTCCACCAGTTCGCGGCGCTGCATCCAGCGCAAGTGTTCGTCGAGTTCGTCGCCGGTGGCCAGTTGGGGCACGTCGTACTCCGGCACCGAAAGCTCGGCTTCGACGGCGTCGAGGTCGATGCCGGCGAACAGCTCCGGCGCCTCGTCCTCCTCGGATCGGAGCATCGAGAGGTACGCCTCGCGGTAGCGGTCGGGATGGGCGTTGATCTCCCCGACCGCGCGGCCGAACGCCCGCATGAACCCGGCGAACGTCTCGCGGTCGAGCCCCTCGCCGCCGACGATCCCCATGTGGTTCTCGAACTCCAGGACGCGCTCGAAGCCGAGCCGTTCGGCCAGCGTACTGTGAGGCTCGATCAGGATCACGGCGTCGACCTCGCCGTCGTCGAGGGCTTGCAGGCGGTCGGTCGGCATCCCGTGGTGGACGAGTTCGACGGCCTCGGGGGCCATGTGCTCCTCCAGCGCCCGCATCGCGGTGTACTCCTGCCCGGTCCGTTCGTTGATGCCGACCGGAACGCCGGCGAGGTCCGACGGATCGGTGATGTCGTCGCGTCGGGTGAACACGCTGTATGGCTGGTCGGCGAAGGTTCCCTTCGCGACGACACGACCGTCGCCCATCTCCCACGTCCGCTTGAGGCTCTCCCACTTGCAGATCGGGTAGACGTCGATTCCGTAGTCGTCGGTCAGGCGCTCCTCGGCGGGGATGTACTTCCACTCAACGTCGCTGCGTTCGCGTTCGACGAGCTCGGCGTCGAGGCCCTCGTCGGCGAAGTAGCCGCGCTCGCTGGCCACCCGCTGGGGCAGCATGAACGAGAACGGCAGGTGGAACAGTCGGAGTCGGTCGTCGTCTGACATGCGAATCGGGGGTTCTTCCGAGTACCACTTAAAGGTTGGTTGGTAACCTTTATACCTACCTCGGTGTGACTACGCACCACACGCCAGATGAACCGAGTGACCACGGATGAACGATCCCCGACGACGGTTTCCGAGGGCGTCGCCCTCGCTGACTTAGCCCGCGGTGAACGCGCATCGATGAAGTTCTGGCGCGTCGAACCGGGGGCAACGCTCCCGACTCACCGTCACGACAACGAACAGATCGGCTACGTGATCAGCGGCGCGCTGACCGCGGTACTCGACGACGAGACCCGTCCCCTGCCCGCGGGGACCTCCTACGCCTTCGAGAGCGGCGAGCTTCACGGCGCCGAGAACCGAGGTGAGGAACCAGCGGTCGGCATCGGTGTCCTCTCGCCGCCGCGAGACGAACCTGACTGGGGGGAGGCTGACGACTGATGGAGGGCGTCGATCACCTCAACGTCGCCGTCGACGACCTCGCCGTGTGCTACCCGTTTTACCGGGATACGCTCGGCCTCACCGTCGATCGACCCCCGGCCGACTTCCACGGCGAGCACGCGATGTTCTCCGTCGGCGACACCACGTTCACGCTCGTCGAGAGCGGCCGCGCAGACGGCTGGACGGCGGCCGACCTCGACCATCCGCTGGACAAGGCCCACGTGGCCTTCGAGACCGACCGCGACCGGTACGAGACGCTGGTGGACCGACTCGACGATCAGTTCCCCAAACAGGGCCC
Source organism: Halolamina litorea (assembly GCF_026616205.1). Classification (NCBI taxonomy): domain Archaea; kingdom Methanobacteriati; phylum Methanobacteriota; class Halobacteria; order Halobacteriales; family Haloferacaceae; genus Halolamina; species Halolamina litorea. The sequence continues at coordinate 34,767 of NZ_JANHGR010000003.1, read as the reverse complement.
TTACGACTGGGGGGAGACTGAGGGGTTCTACTTCCTCGACCCGGACGGGAACCTCCTCGAAGTGGTGACCCGGGAGCCGCCCACCGACACCGAGCGGACGCTCCTGACCCACGACGACGTGTAGCCAGTCCCGGACGGGCATCCGTCGAACTCCCCCGTACCGTCCCCGTTCGCCGGGTAGCATCCGTCCGCCGGCGAGCGCCGCGGACGGAAGCCGATATACGCGTCGGGGAACTACGAAGTGGGAGTGTCTGCATGAGCGAGGATCAATCGGTGTTCCAGGACGCCGCCGTACTCGTCGCCGGGTCGGAGCCGTGGATGCCGGCGTTCGTGGCGGCGCTCGAGGAACAAACGTCCGCGAGCGTCCACAGGGCGGCGACCGCGGCGGACGCGAAGGCACGGTTTCGCGCCGACGAGTTCTGCTGTGTCGTCGGTGCGAAAACGGTCGGGGAGACAGACGGGGTGACGTTCCTCGCAGAACTCCAGGAGGAGACCGCAGCGTTCCCGACCGTACTAGCGACCGACGACGGTAGCGAACGGCTCGCGAGCAGTGCCGTCTCGGCCGGGATTACCGACTACGTTCCGATCGAGGACCCCGTCGACGACGCCGTCGACGACCTTGTCGAACGAACGAGGCGGGCCGTCTGGTCCGCGAGGCGGACGGCGACCCGGCGGGAGCGCGCACAGCAGTTCGAAGCCGTCTTTCAGGACACGCGTGCGGCGACGTGGGTACTCGACGATGGTGGTCGTCTGAGCCGGGTCAACAAGGCTGCACGCGAGATGGTCGACGAGCCCGTCGACGCCCTGGTCGGCGAACTGTTCAGTGAACTCCCGTGGTGGGAGGGAGAACCGAGCCTCAGTGCCGACGTTGCGGCCCTCGTCGAGAGGGGGCTGAACGGGGGCTTCGGCGATGCGGTCGTCGTCGGCGCCGAGGACGCCGACGACCCACGGATCCTCGAACTGTCGGTCCATCCGGTCGAGAACGCACGGGGTGAGGTGGTGTCGGTCGTCGTCGAAGGGATCGATGTCTCACAGCGCGTCCGGCTCGACCGCGACCTCAGGCAGTCCGAACAGCTCCACCGGGCGACGTTGAAGTACATGACCGATACCGTCCTCATGACCGACGAGGACGGATCGTACGTCTACGTCTGCCCGAACGTTCACTTCATCTTCGGGTACAGTGCCGCGGAGATCCACGACCAGCAACCGGTCGAAGAGCTGCTCGGGGAGGACCTGTTCGACCGCGAGGAGTTGGCCTCGAAGGGTGTGCTGAAGAACATCGAGACGACGGTCACCGACAAGACGGGCCAAGAGCACACGCTGCTGGTCAACGTGCGGGAGGTCTCGATTCAGGACGGACGCATCCTCTATACGTGCCGGGACATCACTGAGCGAAAGCAGCGTGAGGAGGCCCTTGCGACGCTCCAGGCGACCGCGAGGGAGTTCCTCTACGCCGAGACGCCCCCGGCGATCGCACAGCACGTCGTCGACGACACGCCCGGCGTGTTGAACCTCGATTCGAGCGCGGTGTACCTCTTCGACGCCGAGACGAACACGCTGGAGCTGTCGAGCAGTTCCGAGCGGATGGCGCAACTACACAACCCCGCCAAACGCGTCGCCGCGAGCGCCGACGACCCCGTGAGTCAGTGTTTCGTGGAGAACGAGGCGCGCTTCTTCGAGGACGTGCACGACGCCGCGGCCTTCGGCGATCCGACGAGTGGGCTCCACCAGGTCGGCTACGCACCGCTGGGCGACCACGGCGTCTTCGTGTTCGGCTCCGACACGGCCGGTCCGTTCGACGACATCACCAGAGAGCTTGCTGACCTGCTCGCAGCAACCGCGGAAGCAGCCTTCGACCGGGTCTCCCGGGAATCGACGCTTCGAACGCAGGAGCGCGAACTGACGCGGCGCAACGAGCAGCTTCACTCGCTCAACCGGATCAACGAAATCATTCGAGAGATCGATCAAGCGATCGTCCAAGCCGAAACGCGCGAAGAGGTCGAGCACATGGTCTGTCGCCTCCTCGCCGCCGAGGACCGCTTCACGTTCGCGTGGGTGGGCTCGCCGGACGTCACGTCGGCCCACGTCGAACCGCGGAGTTGGGACGGCCGGGAGGAGGGGTACCTGAACGGCCCGGCGTTCCGGATCGAGGGAGAGGGCGTGGAACCGGCCGGCCGTGCCGTCGCTACCGGACAGCCCGCGGTCGTCGACAACGTCGCCGAAGGGCTCCGAACGGAGTCGTGGCGCAAGGCGGCGCTCTCGCGTGATTACCTCTCGGTTATCAGTATCCCGCTGACGTACAACGACCTCTCCTACGGCGCGCTGACCGTCTACGCCGACGAGCAGCAGGCCTTCGACGACCGGACGAAGGACGTACTGACGGAGTTGGGCGAGACGATCGCGTCCGCGATCAGTGCCGTCGAGCGGAAGAACGCCCTCCTCTCGACGTCGATGACGCGGGTGACGTTCGAGGTGGACGACCCGCAGTTCGTCCTCTCGAAGATCGCCCGCGAAACGGGTTCGACCCTCGTGTACCAGGGTGGTGTCCGACGGCACGCGGAGGGCAACGACGTCTTCGTCACGGTGAACGACGGCGACCCCGTGGCCGTGGAGGCCACGGCGGCGGACCTCGTCGCCATCCGGGACGTCCGCCGGATCAGTACCGAGGGGGCCGAAACGGTACTCAGACTTCGGTTCTCGGAACGGTTCCTGGCGGTCGAACTCGCGGAACACGGCGCCGTCTTCAGGAGCGCGAAGGCGACGCCAACGGAGACGACCGTCGTCATCGACGCCCCCGAGAGCGTCGACGTGCGGCGGGTCTCCCGCCTCGTGCGCGAGCGGTTCGACGGCGTCCAACTGCTGTCTAAGCAGCGACTCGATCAGTCGGCCGAACGGGACCTCTACTCGCGGTTCCTAGAGAAGCTCACCGACCGACAGTTCGAGGTCGTCCAGACCGCGTACTACGGCGGCTACTTCGAGTCGCCCAGAGCCAGCAGCGGTGAGGAGGTCGCGTCGACGCTCGGGATCTCCTCGACAGCGTTCTACCAACACGTCAGAACAGTTCAGCGGAAGCTCTTTGCCACCCTGTTCGAGGAGGTCGGTGCGACGGTGGCGGAGTAGGGTTCACTATCCAATAGCCCCATTCTGTTGCCCTTCGATAGCCAGCAATCAGCTACTGGTCCCGTCGCCCGCTACGTGTTTTTGGAGCGCCGGGTCCCCGGCGTCTCCACTCTCAACGCATGAACGACACAGACGCCTCCGACCGAGAGAGCGCTTACGAGTGCTTCGAGTGCGGAACGATCCACCGCTCGGCATCGCAGCCGATCCACTGCCCTGACTGTGGTGGGCAGATGCGCAACCGCGAAACGGCTCTCGAGTGACAATGTCCTCTACACACGATCAGTCAGCCGACGGTGCGACCGAGGAGCCTGCCGAGGAGACGGCCCTCGAAACCGCCCTCCGACAGCTACACAGCGCCGCCGAACAGCTCGACGTCGACCCGAACATCGTCGAGCGACTCAAACACCCGAAGAAGGTCCACGAAGTGACGGTTCCCATCGAACGGGACGACGGGTCGGTCGAGGTGTACACCGGCTACAGAGCCCAACACGACTCCGTCAGGGGGCCACACAAGGGCGGACTGCGGTACCACCCGGACGTCACGAGGGACGAGTGTGTCGGGCTCGGGATGTGGATGACGTGGAAGTGTGCGGTCATGGACCTCCCCTTCGGCGGCGCGAAGGGCGGCATCGCGGTCGACTCGAAGGATCTCAGCGACGCGGAGACCGAACGGTTGACCAGACGGTTCGCCGAAGAACTGCGGAACGTCATCGGGCCGAACACGGACATCCCGGCGCCGGACATGGGGACCGGCCCGCAGACGATGGCGTGGCTGATGGACGCTTACTCGATGCAGGAAGGCGAGACGACCCCCGGCGTCGTCACCGGCAAACCCCCGCTCGTCGGTGGGAGTGAGGGCCGTGACGAGGCACCCGGACGGAGCGTCGCGATCATCGCCCGTAAAGCGGCCGAACACTACGACAAACCGCTCTCGGAGACCAGCGTCGCCGTGCAGGGGTACGGGAGCGTCGGGGCCAACGCCGCCCGCTTACTCGACGAGTGGGGAGCGAAGATCGTCGCCGTCAGCGACGTGAACGGCGGCATCTACGACCCGAACGGGCTCGACACCGCCTCGATCCCGTCACACCACGAGCAGCCCGAAGGGGTGCTGGGCCATCCGGCCCCGGAAGAGGTGACGAACGACGAACTGCTCGAACTGGACGTCGACGTGCTGATCCCGGCCGCCGTCGGGAACGTCCTCACCGAAGCCAACGCGGGGGACGTCGAGGCCGACATCGTCGTCGAGGGGGCGAACGGCCCGACGACCAGCGGTGCCGACGAGATACTCAACGAGCGCTCGGTGCCAGTCATCCCGGACATCCTCGCCAACGCTGGCGGGGTGACCGTCAGCTACTTCGAGTGGCTGCAGGACATCAATCGCCGGTCGTGGTCGCTCGAACGGGTCAACGACGAACTGGAGGCGGAGATGCTGGACGCGTGGAACACGGTCGCGGAGCGCCGCCGGGAGTACGACGTGCCGTGGCGGGAGGCGGCGTACATCGTCGCCCTCTCGCGGGTCGCCGACGCCCACGAGGCGAGGGGGCTCTGGCCGTGACGGCGGCTTCTCGCTGACGCCCCTCCCGAGCGAACCAGCCCTCGGGTGAGCGAGGTGGCGTCGTTCCCCCCCGTTTCGTACAGCCCTGTAGTGCCGTACGCTCACCCCGGAGGGTCCTCTTCTCGGTACGCTGGCACACGGTCCGATACGGTCGACAGCGGTCGCTCCGATCGGCGCGGAACGTGATCGATCCGTGATGAGTACGGCGGGGAATCCGTCAGCCCTTATCCGACGGCATCGTAGCGCCGGCGATGACCACGGGGGTTCACGTAGAGATGGTGGTCGACGGTATCGAGGCGTGTCCGGTGGGATCGATCAGTGAGGCGAGCGAGGTGGCGTCGGTCCACACCGACGGCGGGCGAGGGTCCGACTCCGGCGTCGTCGGGGAACTGACGGTCGACGAAGCTGCCGCTGGGGGGCTGTCCGAACACGATACGGAGCTCGTCTTCGCCGACGGCTCCCAGTCGGTCCATCGGTTCTCCACCGAGAGCACCGACTGCCCCTGCGGACGCATCCCCGACCACGGCTGCCCCATCCGGGACGTCCGCGCGGAGTCCGGGTCGATCCACGTCTCGTTCGTCGCACAGGACGTCGACGTGGTCCAGGAAATCGTCACTGACCTCCGTTCGTGCTCGGAAACGGTCCGACTTCGGAGACTGACGCAGTCCGCCCCCGACGAGGGGGAGCAACTCCTGTTCGTCGAGCGGGAGGCGTTCACGGACCGGCAGTACGAAGCGCTCGCCACCGCCCACGAGATGGGCTACTTCGACAGGCCGCGCCGTGCCGGAAACGAGGAGGTGGCTGACCGACTCGGCGTCTCCGGAGCGACGTTCAGTGAACACCTCGCGGTCGCCCAGCGGAAGCTCCTGAACCAACTGCTTGCGGCCTAGGAGCTGCCCGGTTCCCTGTCACTTGTGTATCGTTTGCTTATAAAGACCCTCAGACGATAGCGAGAGTCGCCAACGGGTTGCCGCCCGTACCTCAGACTGGTTGATGTCCGAAACAATCTACAGCCAGATCGGGGGCAGGGACGCGGTCGAACAGGTCGTCGACGACTTCTACGACCGGGTGCTGGCAGACGACCAGTTGGCCGACTTCTTCGAGGGGATGGACATGGCCGAACTGCGTGCTCACCAGGTCCAGTTCATCAGCGCCGTCGCCGGCGGCCCGGTTGACTACGGCGGCGCCGACATGCGGGAAGCACACGACCACTTGGACATCTCCGGATCGGAGTTCGACCTCGTCGGCGAGTACCTCGAACAGGCACTCGTCGACGCGGGCGTCGACGACGAGAACGTCTCGGCGATCATGTCTGAAGTCGCTGCGTTGAAGCCGCCGATTATCGGGAACTGATCGGAGCGAGCGGAGCTTCTTTGTGGCAGTTTGGTCCACTCCTTGCCGCTCCATCGAAGTATGCGTCTCAGCTATCGGTTACGAACTTCCCCTTTCGAGGGGTTCGCGCTGTCGGCTGAGCCTGCTCCGTCGAGCTATAGGGAGCGTGAGCGGTTCCTCGACGCCGTCAACGCAACCCAAGCCCGCGTATGGTTCCGCTACCGGCGACTCCGTCACACTGCACCTAATGTCGAATAGCTTACTGAAAAATCGGTTTGTGCTTTCAGAAGATACTCGCCGTCCCCCTCCCACATCTCGTGAGTATGGACCGCCGTCACTATCTCTCCGTCTCGAGCGCCCTCCTCGCCGGTGCCCTCGCGGGTTGTACAGCACCGGGAAACTCCCGAGCGGACATCGGCGCGAGCGCGTCGTCGATGCCCGCGGTCCACGCAGACGTTGGGGACGACATCCTCGATGAGTTGGTAACTGGAACGAACTCGTTCGCGTTCGACCTGTTCGACGAACTCCGCACAGCTGAGGGCGCCGAGAACCTGATGGTTTCGCCGATCAGTGCCACGATCGCGCTGTCGATGACGTACGCTGGTGCCAGCGGGACCACTCGCGAGCAGATGCAGGAGGCGCTCCACCACACACTCAGTGACCAACAACTCCATGCAGCGTTCAACGAACTCCAGCGAACGCTGTCTGGCCGCGGCGAGGACGTCGATGAAGCGGACCTCCCATCGGAGTACGACGGCGACGACGATCCCGTTCCGTTCCAGCTCTCGCTCGCCAACGCCATTTGGGGCCAAGAGGGGTTTCCGTTCAGGGAGGAATACCTGACCACGCTCGAGAACCACTACAGCGGTGACCTCACCGAAGTCGATTTCGTCGAGAACCCGAACGGTATCCGGCGAAGCATCAACGCTTGGGTCGCCGAACAGACCGACAACCGGATCGAGGAGCTGCTTCCGAAGGGGTCGATCACGTCTCAGACCGCGCTCGTCCTGACGAATGCGATCTACTTCACGGCGAACTGGCTCCATCCGTTCGACGAGGAGCAGACGGAGCCCGCCCCGTTCACCGCGCTCGATGGCTCGACGAGTTCGGTCCAGATGATGTCCCAAGACGTCAGGGTCCCGGCGGCGACCGTCGACGGAGCCCAGGCCGTTGAACTACCGTACGTCGGCGGAACGACCGGGATGCTCGTCATCGTGCCACCTGCCGGCGAGTTCGCAGCCTACGAACGAACGTTCGACGGCGAGCGCCTCGCCCGGATCGTCGACGCACTCGAACCCCAGCGTGGCTACGTCAATCTCCCACGCTTCGAGTTCGACTCGGCGTTCAAACTGGAGCAATCGTTGGAGGCGCTGGGAATGACCGAGGCGTTCGCCCCGAATGAGGCGGACTTCTCACGGATGGCCGACCTCTCGGAGGTGGGCGGCAACCTGTTTCTCGATCAGGTCTACCACGACGCCTACGTCGGCGTCGACGAGCAAGGGACCGAAGCGGCAGCGGCGACGGGATCAGTGATGACTCTCGTCTCGCTTCCACCGACGTTACTCGACGCGAACCGCCCGTTCCTCTTCGTGATCCGGGATCGACCAACCGGGACGGTGCTGTTCACAGGTCGTGTTGTCGATGCCAGCGCTGCACAAGCGTAGGAGATTCCTGAACAAATCCACGAACACCGTCACAGCCTGGTCCATTCAGCTCGCGTTGGACACACGGCAGATTGACATCGTCCCCACGCAGAAGACGTCGATAGGACTCTTCCTACGGTGGATTCTCGGCGTCGTTAACACCCTCGAACGTTCCGTTCGTGTGGGCATACCGCCACCGTTGGAGAACCGCCCGCGTCACGAGGCCGGCCTCAGAGACAGCAATGCAGGATTGTTCAACGGGACGACTTGGGGCGTCAGGTGGTGGGTGGAAGTGTCGTCTCGGCGCGTCGGGTTTCGGGTGGCAGTCAAACCGGAAGTTCCGATCTTGCTCGTCCGTGTAGTGTGCGGTGTAGTTGTCAGTCAGGCTCCACCGAATGTCTATCCGCGCGGTCGTTGCTGTTCCGACCCCATCGGACAGTTCGACCGAAAGCGTCTGAGGGTTCAATGGATCGTCCAGCGATGCAGTCTGGACCAACGGTTCTTGTGCAACAATCAAGTCTCGGATCTTTCGGAGCGCCGTGGCGTCGATGGAGCCGAAAACCTCAGATTGCTCTGCTGGCTGTGAACGGTGAGGATCGTCCACGTCCTCGGTCATACGATGACCGACGTGTCGCCGTGGCCATCATCGTCTGTGTCGGCACCAGTGAGGTGACCACTGTTGCTTGCCTCAGCGATCGCAAGTGTGGCTTGTGCGAGTGCGAGGTTGCGCCGCGTCGTTTGCCATTCTGTAAGAAGGGGGCCGTGGTCCCTGTCGGCGTCGTCGACATCCAGTTCCCGGGCGAACTCCTCGGGAGAATCGACGCCATATTCCTCCCGCCATTCCCGGATCTGTGCCTTCATCTCTGCGATGCCGGATGCGATCTCTTCTGGCGTCCGTTCCGTGAGGAGCGCCTGTGCGTGTTCGGTGACGATCGCCGTTTCTGACCGTCGGTACTGCGTCGTCTGGCCATCTTGAGACGTCGCCACTTCACCAGCCCGTGCAAGAGTTCGAAGGTGCTTTCGTGCTGTAGTCGGCGATACACGAGCACGGTCAGCGATCTCTCTGGCGGACGCAGGGTCGTAGACGCGTTGGATGATCTCGTAGACTCGGTCGAACGGTGTCGTCTCCTCGACCCACTCCTCTTCAACCGCCTCGTTGACATCGTAGCCGTCGCTCCCGCCATCCGGCTTTATCCGGGGAGGCGTATCCTCAGTCATAGTGGTTCAAGCTAAGAGAAGACAACATATTAATCTGCGGGGTAGCATATTTCCCTCCATTGCTCATGCGTCGGAATCGCTCAGTGACTCCTCGGCCGACGGAGAACGAACGACCTACGCCATCCTCGGCCAATCCGGATCGACGCCGACGAGGTCGGCGGTACGGTCCCATAGTCGGCGCCGTTGCTCCGGGTCGGCGGCGTCCGCGGAGGGCGAAACGATCCCGTCGCCGGTAACGTAGACGCCGGTTCGATCACTGAACTCCGGGTCAGTGACGAGTCGAACCAACCGTCCTGCACCCGTCTGCGGGCTGGTACCGACGCCGGGGACGAGACCCGCGAGCCGGACGCCGATTCGGGTCGGTAGCGACGCCTCCCGGAACAGGTTCGTCGACGGGATGAACCCTGGGTGGAAGCTGTTGGCAGTGACGCCGTCGGGGAGCTTGTCGGCAAGTTCGAGCGTGAAGGCGATCAGCGCGAGTTTCGAGCGCGAGTAGGCTTGCCGGGTTTCGTAGTCAGTCTCGAACTGGAGGTCATCGACGTCCAGCGAGGCGCGACGGTGGAGTTCGGAGCCGGTGGTGACGATCCGCGCCGGCACAGAGGCAGACACGGTATCGATCAGTTCGTGGGTCAGCAGGTACGGTGCGAGGTAGTTGACTGCGAGCGTGCGTTCGATCCCGTCGACGGTCTCCGTTCGCTGACTGGCGGAGAGCCCCGCGTTGTGGACGAGCGCATCGATCCGGCCGTACGTCTCCTGGATCTCCTCGGCGAGCGAGCGCACCGCCGACTGAGCCGCCAAATCGGCACGGTGGAACCGAATCTCCCCGCGGAGCGTCGAGGACTCGGCGGCGATCGACTCCCCCCGAGAGCGATCCCGGCCAACGACGGCGACGGTCGCCCCCCGCTCGGCCAACTCCTTCGCGGCGATCCGGCCGATGCCACTGGTCCCGCCGGTCAGGAGGACGACGCGGTTGGCGATGTCGCTGGCGACCATACGGCAGTGTTCAGGCGGAACAAGTGAGAAGGTTCGGACTGTCGGAACGCTGGTGTTCGACCCTACCCACAGCCATCACCGTTAGCCTCGTTAGCAAAGGTAGCTTCGGCAACTAAGCTACCTAAGGTACCTGTGGCAAACCCGGTGCCGGGGGTCGCTAGTCGGGGACGACAACGCGCCGGCCGTCGACGGTGGCGACCGTCGCCGACACACCGTAGACGCGTTCGACGAGGTCTGCGGTGACCACGTCCTCACCTCCGACGGCGGCGACACCACCGTTTGCGAGGAACACGAACCGGTCAGCAAAGCGGAGCGCGAGGTCGAGATCGTGCAACGCGAACAGCGCTGCGACGCCGCCGTCGGCGAGCTCTCGGACCCGTTCCAGCACGTCAAGTTGGTGGCGCAGATCGAGGCTGCTCGTCGGTTCGTCGAGCACCAGCCCCGCGGGCTCTTGGGCGAGCGCACGGGCGAGTCGGACCTGCTGGCGCTGTCCGCCGGAGAGTTCTGTGAGTTGGCGCATCGCGAGATCCGAGAGGCCGAGGTCAGCGAGCACCTCACCGACCACCTCGCGGTCGTGGTCGCTTGGCCGCCACGTTGCACGGGGTTTCCGCCCGGCGAGTACCGTCGCGAACACGGTCGAGGGGAGGCCGCCCGATTCGGACTGTGGAACGTACCCGAGCCGAGTCGCGATCTCCGAACGAGAGAGCGCCGTCACGTCATCGCCGTTGACTGTGACCGTCCCCGAAAGCGGCGACTGGAGGCCGAGCACCGTCCGCAGCAGCGTCGACTTGCCAACACCGTTGGGGCCGAGCACCGCGACGAGCTCCCCGCGGTCGACAGCGACGTTCACGTCCGAGACGACCGGCTCGTCGTAGCCGACCGTGAGATCGTCGATCCGGATCACCAGTACTCCCTCCCGTTGACGATGAGGTAGAGGAACAACGGTACGCCGACGAACGCCGTGACGATCCCGACGGGGAGCACGACTGGAGCGATGATCCGGCGGGCGACGATGTCCGACGCGAGGAGAAGCGCGCCGCCAGCGACGCTGGAGGTGACGATCAGGAATCGCTCGTCACCGCCGATTACGCGGCGGACGATATGGGGGACGACGAGCCCGACGAAGCCGATGACGCCGAACAGCGAGACGACGATCGCCGTCAGCAGCGAGGCGATGATCATCCCCGTGACTCGGAGCCGTGTCACCTCAACGCCGAGCGTTCGGGCCGTGTCGTCGCCGGCGTCGAGCACCTCGTACGCCCACGACCGGTGGACGAAGTAGCCGCCAGCGAGCAGGGCGCCGGTCCACAGCAGGAGGTTCCCGTCCCACGTCGCGTTCGAGACCGTCCCGAACCGCCAGGCGACCAGCGCGGCGAGTTGGACGTTGGTCGCGAAGTACTCGAGAGCGGACGTGCCGGCGCTGAAGAAGGCTCCGAGCGCGATCCCGGTGAGTACGAGCGTCTCCGGCGTCGCACGGCGTAGGCGCGCAACGAGCAGGATCGCCCCAGTAGAGCCGAGTGCGGCGACGAAAGCCGTGACGCCGGTCAGGTACGGCACCCACGACGCGAACGACCCGCCAGTCGTCGATCCCGCGCCGAAGACGACGATGGCGACGGCCGCCCCGAACGCGGCTGCTTGTGAGATACCGAGCGTGTACGGCGACGCCAGTGGGTTCCGAAGCAGACTCTGGAGTACCGCCCCAGCGACGGCGAGGCCGAACCCGGCGCCGACGGCCGCAACGACCCGTGGCAGGCGGATGTTCCAGATCACCCGCGCGGGCGTCCCCCCGACGCTACCTGCGAGGATACCGGGGAGCTGTGAGAGCGGGATTCCGATCGGCCCGGAGAGCACGGAGTACGCAGCGAGGACGAACAGGACGCCGACGGTGGCCAGCACGACACCGGTCTTCTGCCGGACATGCTGTTCGTATGCGTCGACGGCGTCGGCCGCCGTTTCGGGTGACCCGCCCTCGGTTCCGGAGCCGGTGTGCTCGGTGTCGGCGTTCATCAGTTCCTACAGCATGCTGCCGAAACCGTTACCGTAGGCGTCGGCCACGCCGTCGTAGACGGGTTCGCCGACGAACGTCTCGTAGACCTCGTTGGCCTTCTCGACGGGGTCCACGTCGTAGACGTCGGGGTTCGCGGCGGCGCCGACGGCGTAGGCGTCCGCGATCACGGTCCCGAAGTTGGTCCCGTAGTCACGCGTCGGCATGGTCGCATACACCTGCTCGTTCTCGATCGCGGTGATACCCTCGTACTGGGGGTCCTCGAGTGCGTCGTAGCTCTCGGTTCCGAGATCGACGAACAGGATAGACGGGTCCCACTGAATGAGCGTCTCGGGATCGATCTCGATCCGTCTCGCGCCCTTTCGGCCGCCACCGCCGCCGCCTCCGCCACCGCCGCCTCCACCACCGCCGCCTCCACCCCCACCGCCTCCACCGCCTCCACCGCCGCCCCCACCGCCGTCACCGCTGCCGGTCGCGCCTTCGGCCACGTTCGCGACGCCGCCGTACCGGAACGGAACGTAGCTCGGCTGGGTGAAGGTGAGGCCGTGTTTCCCCCGGCCGAGGTAGCCGACGTAGCCCTGTGGCTGCTGCTCGACTTGGCCGGCCCGTTCTTGGAGGTCCGCGAGGCTCTCCTCGACGTACGTCCGAAGCGTCTCGACGCGCTCGGTCGTCCCGAGTACCGTCCCGAGGAGATCGAGTGAGCCGAAGAAGCGATCCCGAAGGTCCTGCGTCAGCCCGCCGGGGCGGATCACGACGACCGGAATCCCGAGGCGGTTCTGCATCTCGTCGGCCTCGTCGGGCGTCGCATAGCCGTACACCACCACGTCCGGGTCGGCCTGCAACACCCGCTCGGGATCGGGGCTCTTCCGCGTCCCGACCGTTGGGAGGTCGGTGTAGCGCTGGTTCGCCAGCGTGTACGGTCGGAACGGTCGGTCGGCGTTTGTCGACTCCAACTGTTCGACGGCGACGACCGATTCGGCACCACCAGCGTAGGTGACGAACCGGAGTGCACCCGACCCGAGTCCGACGACACGGTCGACGGTTTCGGGCACTGCCACCGTCCGCCCGACGGCGTCGGTGACCGATCGCTCCGCCGGCGTTGCGGTCGTGTCGTCCGTTCCCGTCGGTGACGCCGAACCAGTCGCCCCGGACGGGCTATCGGTACTCCCGGTCTCGTTCCCAGACGTACAGCCGGCGAGTCCCGTGATCCCGGTCGCACTCAGCCCTCCGAGCACGCGGAGCACGTCACGCCGTCGGCGTTGTTCCGTCATCGAAACAACGAAGCGCAGGGGGAACAAAAAACCCTCTGACACCGGAGCCATGACGACGCTACTCCTCGCCATCGACGACACTGATTCCCTCGACAGTGATCACGGCACGGGACGGGTGAGCAGGAACCTCGGTGCCGAAATCGCCGCTGAGCACGGGATTTCGTTCGAGGCGAGCGTCCGCCAGCAGTTCCTCGTTGACCCGCGTGTCCCGTACACCACCCACAACAGCGCCGCCTGTCTGGTGTTCGAGGCGACAGCGCCGCCGGTCGAGGCGATCATCGACGACGCCGGCGAGCATCTCGTCGACGTGATGGCCGACGTGGCCGACCCCGGTCTCTGTGTCGCTGCGCCCGAGGACGTTCCCGAAGCCGTCGTCGAGTTCGGTCAGCGGGCGACCGAAGAGGTACTCGACAAGCAGGAGGCGTACGAGGTCGCTACCGACGCCGGTGAGGAACTGTTCCTGGATGAGTACGGTGGGACCGGCGACGGCGTGATCGGCGCACTCGCCGCCGTCGGGCTGACCGCGGCCGGCGACGACGGCCGGTACATCGCCTATGGCGATATCCGTGAGTACGGCGAGAAGGTCACGGCCGGTCGGCTTCGGTCCGACGGGATCGAGGTGCGGGCAGTCGGGGAGGGGGACGTAGCCGACGGGGCTACGGTGTACACCCACGACTGGATCCGGCCGGAGCGCAGGGGCGGTGGACCAGTGCTTCCGGTCGTCGCCGACGGTGACGGCTGGAAACCCGGGAACCTTTCAGAGTAGTACGTGCAAACCGGCTGCGTGTCGGAACGGGTGAGAATAGCGAGGGGAGGAGTATTGCGGCGCTCGGTACGAGAAACCCCCTGCACAAAATCGGTGTTCGAGAACTCACAGTCGCTTACCGAACCCGAGCTGGGACCGATCCCGCCGGTCAGAGGTCGTACTGGCCTCGAACGAGGTGGTCGATCCCGCGATCGGCGAGGATGTCCATCGGGACGAGCATGTCGAGTTGGACGACGCCGGGGAGGCGACCGATCTGGACGCCACCGGTGAACGTACTGCGTGCGCGGATCTCGCCTTCGGTCATGTCGAGCAGTTTCGACGCCCGGTCGAATGCGTTCTGCGTGGCGTCGTTGACCGTCGCGCCGGAGCCGACCACCTGAATCGGCCCCATCTCGGTGTTCACGTCGACACCGTGTTCGGCGCCCAGCTCGAGGCCTGCGTCGCGCTCGTCGTCGCTGTAGGGCTGGCTGATGAACGGGAGGTCCTCCCCGTTGGGCAGGAGGATCGGCCCGTCGAGTTCGAGGTCTTTGATCACTTCGACGTCCATCGTGACGGTCCCGCTCACGTCGGTGGTGTGCAGCGAGAGTTCGCCGTCGCCCTGGTTTGCGTGGAGGTCACCGACGTACACTCCTCCGCCGTCGACGTCGACGGGGCAGATCAGCGTCGCGCCCGCACGCACCTCCGGGATATCCATGTGGCCGTCAGTGCGCTTCTCGAGATCTTCTTCGGTGTTGACGCCGTAATCGTGTTCGGCGCCGATCAAGTTCTGACCGAAGTCACCGGCGTTGTGGGAGTCGGGCATCGTGACCGACGGCGTCGTGCCGATGTTCCCGATGAAGGGCCGCAGCCGTCCCAGCGTCCCCGGCATCCCGTCAGGTTCGTACAGGAGGATCGGGTGTTGGCGGGAGTTCTCGGGGATGTCCATCACTTCCGCGGCGTTCGTCGCAAGTTCGTGGGCGCCGTCTTTATCGAGCGTAATCCCGACGGCGTTCTCGTGGTCGAACGCGACTGTGTAGCCGTATTCGAACCCGAAGGAGGAGGCGTTGGCGCCACACTCCGCACACTTGATCGCGTCCTCGCCAGTCCCTTCGACGACCGAGTCGGGCCACGTAGTGCCACACTCAGGACAGCGGTGGTCGACGAACGGGTCGTCCTGGAACGCCCCCTCGCGTTCGGCCATGGAGCCCGTACTTGTCGCCATACTGGTCACCTCCACATCACGGATGTGGATAGCGACGGCGTCACCGACTTCGGCGCCCTCGACGCGGATCGGCCGTGTCACCTCGTGGCCGCCACGGAACGAGGGCGTGATCATCGGCCCCCAGCAGCCCGGCGGTGTATAGGTGGTGACCGTCCCGCCGTCGGCGACGGTGCCAGCCCACTCCTGATCCGGGCCAACGAGTCCGAGCGTGTACTGGTCGACGTACAGCTCATCGGTGACTTCCTGTTGAGACATGTCACAGCGAATTTGGGCGCGGCTCAGCATAAGTTCGCCGCTGGTGACATACGGGTCAGGATGATCGTCCCGCCGTCGTCGACGTGCTTGATGAGAACCGGCGCTACCGCCTCGGAACTCAGTTTCTGGCGGGTGTTGGGGAGTCATGGATCCAGTCGAGCGGCGTGATAGTCCTTCAAAACCGCCTGACGCCCCTATGAAGCGTTCTAAGGCATCCAAACTACACGAGATGTGGTACGGAATACTCCACAAAAACCAGTCGATTGACGGTATGCAATGCTCGCCAGTTTTCTTGTAGGTCGCTCAGGGCCGTCGTTGCGCAGACGGACGTACTGAGAGGAGGCCAGCCGAACCGAGCGGGCTTAACCAACAAACGAGCCGTAAGCGACGTGAAGTGTTGGTTAATTATGTTCCCCTCATCGTGAGTCACCCACAGCCACCGGCGGCGACAAACCGGCACCGATAGCCGACGACGCGTCCACGCAGCGAGTTTTTCGCCCCCCGAGGGGTGCGGGGCGTGCTGAATCAGCGTTGCCCTGAACAGAAACCCAATGACCACGAGCAACAGCCACGACCGGCAGTTCGACGAAGACATCCAGCGCGGTACAACTGACCCCTGTCCGGAGTGCAGGGGAGACGTGCGAACCACCACGGCAGAAACCGTCTGTGAGGACTGTGGCCTCATCATCGACGACCTCGCAGTCGATCGCGGGCCAACGTGGTACGTCGGCGACGACGAGACGACGAAACAGACAGGCGCAGCACTCACACCCGCTCGACATGACCGCGGGCTCTCGACGGAGGTCGGCTATCGACGCGACGCGAACGGGAACACACTCAGCGCCGAGAAACGCCGACGCCTCGCCCGGATGCGTCGCGAGCATTCCCGGGGCCGATGGCGGTCGAAACAGGAACGGAACCTCGGCCACGGCCTCACCGAAGTCCGTCGGGTCGCGAGTGCGCTCGGGCTGAGTGACTCCATCCGTGACCAAGCGTGCCAGCTGTTCCGTACGGCACAGAACCAACACCTCCTCCAGGGTCGATCGATCGAAGCGATGGCCGCGGCAAGCGTCTTCGGCGCCTGTCGATGCAACGGCCACTCCTGGCTCATCGCCGACGTGGCGCCGATAGCGCAAGTCGAACCGGATCGGGTCACAAACGCCTACCACGTCCTCAATCACGAACTCGGATTGCCAACGGCGCCAGTTTCCCCGACACAGTTCGTACCTCGCATCGCCTCCGCACTCGGCTGTACCGACGACGTTCGTCGACAGGCAGCGCAGCTTGCTGAACGGGCCGTCGACGCCGGCGTGACAGTCGGTGTGCACCCGGCCGGTTTCGCTGCTGCATGTCTGTACATGGCGGCGTGTGCCCACGACGAGCCGTTGACGCAAGCCGACGCGGCGGCCGTCGCCGAGGTAACCACCGAGACAGTCAGGAACCATCGCGATCGACTGCTCTCACTTGAGGAGTGAGAAGTGGGGCACCGTTCGAGGTCACCAGTACGAGCGGTTTGTGCCGTTCCTCACGGGTGAGGAACGGAGATACATGTCGACACCACCCGTGAGCGCCGTCTGGACCGCAGTTCGTGCCCGAATCGACGATAGCCCGCCTGCATCGACGCCATCGTGCCAGCACCCTCCGCACGAGCAGTCGGTTCTCTGTCTCGAAGATCGGACCCTACTGGGGTGTGACTTCTGCGGGGAACTCCTGCTTCGACATCCTCACCCGATGCCAAACAGCGATGTGGCCGAAATCGCATACGAGGACCTCTACGCCCTGTGGCAGGACTGAGGCGGATGCAAATGCATTCTCTGACCATTGCTGGGCGGTCGATTCCCTAATCGTCGACGGCCCGTCCGCTCGCCGTCCCCGTCGCCGAGGGGTGGGTTCGTGCCAAAGTCGGCACGCCAGCGGGTTGGTCGGTCGGTTGCTCGCCCGCGCTCGCCCCACGAGCCGACACACTCCGCTGGCCATCCACCCTCGGCGAGCCGGCGCGCGTACTGGTTCATGAGCTTTCGACCCGTTTTGCGCGCCGCTCGCGCCCCAAGGGGCGCTGAAGGCGCGAGCGGCGCGTGCGAGGATTAGTCGGTCTGAGAAGACAACCGCGAGGGAAAGTCGCGGTGTCGGACGCTGTGAAGCGCCTTCGGTCTAGGTGACCAATGAGTAGTAAGAGCGCAATCGGAAATGAAGTTTCGGGTGTAGAGACGACTGAACGACGAGAAATCGACGAGGACGGGTTCGAGGTTGTGGATGAGGCGGCGGAGCGAGCGAAGAACCTGCGGCCGACGGTGGAGATGGAGATCCACGCGAAGGTGGACACCAATCACCCAGATGGGCGGCGGGCTGGGCTGACACTGGAAGCCGAAGAGCGACTGGAAGCGCGTGAGTGGGAGATCAAGCGAACAGCCGAGCGGTTCGATCGACGGCTGGACTCCGATAGAGAGGCGCGAACGAGAACGGTGGTTCGTGAGGCGAGCGTCGAACAGCGACGAGTGTTCAAAGAGCGAGCGGCGGCGGTGGATCCGTGGCAAGACCCGGAGCGGGCTGATGCGCGCGAGCAAGTGTCGAAAGCGGAACTGGGCTGGGTGAACGAAGAAGCGAGGCGGCTGTCAGGGATGCTGCCGGGGTGGTCGCGGGCGGCGATCAGTCGGCGGCTGGCTGAGCGGGTCGTCGATGGTGTCTCGAAGACGGCGGCGGTCGTCGGTGTCTTCGAGGAGTTACAGACTGATGCCGGGCAGGTGCTCCCCATTGCGGCGCTTGCGGATGTGCCAGTGCGTGAGGTGAGTGTCAGCGGCGTCGTGACGACCCTGTGGGACCCATCGAGTCCAGCTATTCAACAGGTGGGGCTCATCGAAGACGAGAGCGGGAAGACGAAGCTGACGGTCTGGTCGCGGTCAGCGCAACCGGTTGTCGAAGAGGGCGAACGTGTGGTGCTTCGGAACGTCGCGAAGAGCTGGTACGAGGGGCGCGTCTCAGTTGCACTAACGGGGCGGTCGTCGATCTCGTTCCCCGAGCGCGAGGCGTGGTGGGCTGAGTAAGGCCATCTCGGCCTCTCTTTTTCGTGTGGCCAGCTACCTCCCCAGCCGTCGTCCTCGCGGGCTCGGACGCCCCTCGCGCGCGGTTGCGGCGTTCGCCGCGCCTCGCACGCGCCGAGGGATTGTGCTAGTTCGCTGTTGGTTAGTGCGACCCACGGTCCCGGTTTTTGGCGCCTCAGCAGGGCTGGAGGCGCGATACAGTGCCTCTCAGAAACGATGTCCCGAAGACAACTCCCCCCGAAACCGGCACAGCCGGAGATCCGAAATCCGAACGGCCACGAACTAACAATCGTCAGCGAACGACTCATCGGGAAGCGACCGACGGACTACGACATCGATCTCTCAGACAGAGATAGCTACACGGCGCGGTTCTACCGCTGTCAGAACTGTGGGCAAGAACGGAACCGCGCCGGACACTTCCAGGAGGTGTGCCCGGGTCCAGACTCGTCGACGCCACTCAGCGACGGTGGGTACTCGATCGACGACCCACGGACGCGACGGGCACTCACTGAGCAGATGGTGGTGCAGTTCGGCGCATTGGGACCGATCTACGACGTCCGGAGCGAGAGCGGCAACACGTACCAAGTCGACGTTGAGGAGATCCGCTGTTCCTGTCCAGACTGGCGAAATCGGGGTGATACCCTCGGGCAAGAAGGCTGTAAGCACCTCAGACGAACGAACTTGGAAATCCTGGCCGGGGAGGTTCCACAGCCGAACGGACAGTTTCGCCGGTAGAGAGATCAGCCGTCGAACGCTGGACGGAGGTCACGCCAGCGGAAGTCGGCGACGCGGCCGTCGTCCAGTTCGACCCGGTAGAGGATTGAATCCCGTTCGTCCCCAGTTGACTCGCCGGCATCGTCTTGGAGCACCTCGATGATCGTCCCTTGCCGACCGTGGTACCGCTCGTGGTCGGGGTCGGTTTTATCGGGGATGTCGATTCGGACGCGGTCACCCTCCTGAGGCTTCATTACAGAGCGAGTCGGGTGAGCAAGAGCCGACACTATTAATCTATCAAGAATATTTTAATTGGACCAATGCCGGATCTCTCTCGTCGGCGGGCGCTCAAACTCTCTAGTACATCTCTGCTAGCCGCACTCGCCGGCTGTGGGGGACGAACGGGCGAAGCCAAGAACACGTCGACGTCGGAGTCAGCGACCGAAACCGGGGGACCGACCACTGAGGAATCAGCCGTCCAAACCGAGTTCTCTCTCGAGGAATCGGCACTGCTCAAAGGGGGCGAACTTGTCGTGACTGGTCGCGTCGAGAATACCGGCTCATCGTCGACGGAGGTCACCCTACCACTCGCGGTGAATGGGCGGACGATCACGACACACTCGTTCACACTCGGCGCCGGCGAACAACGAGAGATCACGCTCACCGGCTCACCGACGACGACCGGAACGCAGCCGATCACCGTTGCAGGCACACACGTGGGCGAGGTTGTGGTCCGTGCCGAGCGCCCGGACATCGTCCGCGACGTCGGCGCACACTACTACCCCTGGTACGGTGCGCCGCTACATGACTACCGCGGCGGCGAGTGGAGCCTCGAGTCACCGTCGACGCCCGTTCTCGGCAACTACGACTCCACCAACCCTGACGTCATCGAACAGCACATTGACTGGTGTCGGCAGGCAGGAATTTCGTGGCTGAACGTGTCGTGGTGGGGACGGAACAGCGGCCACGACCGCCGGTTCCGCGAGGACATCCTCGGCCACCCCCGCTCGGACGAACTCGACTGGTCGGTCCTCTACGAGACAGTCGGGCAGTTCGGCGTCGATCCGATCGACCTCAGCGACGAAACGAACCAACGGCAGTTGGTGAATGACTTCGAGTATCTGGGAGAGCACTACTTCGATCGAGACAGCTACAAACGTATCGACGGTCGCCCGGTCCTCTACATCTGGGTCGCGCGGCTCTTTCACGGCGATGTTGCTGCGGCGTATGAGGCAGCTGTCGAAGCTGCCGGGGTCAGGCCGTACCTGATCGCCAGCGTCCCTGCGGCCTCCGGGCTCGGAACACACCCGATACTGGAAGTCGCTGACGCTGTCACAACGTACAACCCGTACACGGTGAGCGGCCGAACCGCCGACGAGTTCATCGATGATCTCCAGTCAGGCTACGAGAAGTGGTACCGGAGCAGCGAGTACGTCGGCGTCGACGTGATCCCGACAGCGATGCCCGGCTTCGACGACACAGAACTCACTCACGATCAACGGGACAACGTCCCCCTCGAACCCTCGGCAGAGCGCTACGAGCGGAGCGCCGACGTCGCCCGGCACTACGCCGACGGCCCGGTGCTCGTCACGTCGTTCAACGAGTGGTACGAAGACACGGCAATCGAGCCGAGTGAAGACCACGGCGAGGCGTATCTCGATGTCACGGCTGAAGCACTCGCTGCAGCCGAGCGCTCGCCGCCGACTATCGACGGCGAGACGTTCGTGCTCTCGTTCGGCAAACTCATCGCGGAGTCGGAGATGAACCCGGATATCGAGAACGGGCGGCAGTTCTCGTTCATGCTGGATGAACTGACTATCCGCGACGACGACGGCCAAGCCCGCATCGACCTCGACGTCGGCACCGGAAGCGAGACGGTCGAATTCCTGCTCGGGTCCTACGGTCCCGAGAGCACCGAGGAAAACACCTGGCGCTGGCTTGGCGGGCAGCGTGACACCGCCATTGACGTCCCGTCACTTCCCGATGCCGGCGAAATCGAGATCAGTGGCCTTGCCCCAGCAGAGATGGATGTCGCGCTCAAAGTCGACGGAGACGTTCATGACAAAACGACGCTTGCAGAGGGGTCCGGAAGCTACAGACTCGAACTCGGGTGAGGGTCAAGCCGGTAGTGAATCGAGAGTCTTCCATACGCATCGACGGCGATTTTCCCCGATCGCTGAGATGGGCCATATCCCAAAAGGTGAAGCATCGCTATCGCAAACTCTCGGATAATGCAGGACGCGTACGTGGTCGACGCGGTGCGGACACCGCTCGGAAAACACGGCGGGTCGTTCTCCGATACTCACCCGCAGGATCTCGCTGCGGAACCGCTTCAAGCGCTCGAAAGACGCAACGGGTTCGACGGCGGGTCGGCTGTCGAGGACGTGATTTACGGCTGTGTCACCCCGATTGACGAGCAAGGGAGCAACATCGCCCGCATCGCGCCGATGGTTGCTGGCTGGGGCGACGACGTCCCGGGCGTCCAGCTCAATCGGATGTGTGGGTCTGGTCAGCAGGCCGTGAACTTCGCAGCCGGACAGATCAAGGCGGGTATGCACGACGTGCTCGTCGCCGGGGGCGTCGAACACATGACGCGTGTCCCGATGGCGAGTGATACGGCCTCCCCAGACTGTAGCTACGCTGACCCCGAGAACGTCACTGAGACGTATTTCGAGCACTTCGAGGAGTTAACCTCCCAGGGCGAGGGGGCCGAGCGAATTGCCGAGCAGTGGGGGTTCAGCCGGGCGGAAGTCGACGAGATTGCCGTCGACTCCCAAACGAGATGGGGACATGCGGCCGCAGCCGGGAAGTACGACGATCAGGTCGTTCCTGTCGAGACCGAGGTCGACGACGGACCAGTCACCGTCAAACGTGATGAACATCCGCGCCCGGAAACCGATGCGGAGACGCTGCGGGAGCTCCCGCTCGTCTTTCGTGAGGAAGGCGAGGGCGTCATCCACGCAGGGAACGCCTCCGGTGTCGTCGATGGCGCGTCGGCGCTCCTCATCGCGTCGAAGGCGGCGTGTGAAACACATGGCTGGGAGCCGATGGCCCGCATCGTCGACTCACACGTCGTCGGAGTCGACCCGAAGACGATGCTGACGGGCCCGATTCCAGCAACGACCGAGATTCTGGCCGAGAATGATCTAACTGTCGACGACATCGACCGGTTCGAAGTGAACGAAGCGTTCGCCCCAGTCGTTCTCGCGTGGCTGGCAGAGACCGGTGCCGACTGGGAGAAAACCAACGTCTGGGGCGGCGCGATCGCTCATGGACATCCACTCGGAGCGACCGGCGGTGTGTTGCTGGGGAAGCTTGCCGCGCAACTGGCGGAATGCAACGGTCAGTACGGTCTCTGCACGATGTGCATCGGCTTCGGGCAGGGTATCGCCACCCTCATCGAGCGCGTTTGACTCCCTCGACAGGGCGAGCAGCCCGTCGGCAACGGAGTACCGACTCGAACAATGAATCGCTCGTCACGATGGAGACTGATAGTTGAAACTCGTCGGTGACTTCCTCTCCATCCTACTCGCTCACCGCTGACGCGGTTCGCCGTTTGCGGGTGGGACTTCCTGTTTTCACGACGTGCTTTGTAGACACCGAGACCAAGGACCGCGACGCCGCCGGCGTCGACACAGCGGACATCGACGACACGACGGCCCGTAGCCTGATCGACGACCGCACCGAGGATGTGGCGAGCCAGCTGATCGGCTACATATCCTCCTGAGAGCCACCTGTCGTGAGCGGCCACGTACCCAACTAGACGCCCTTTGACATCCTCGCCATTCGGGGCGGGGAGAATGTCAACCGGCCTACCCGAGACGCAGTTTACTCTATCTGTTTCCTGGAGAACGGGTGACCAACATGAGTATTGTGCGTTTGTTGCAATAGTGTTTTGGCACTCCAACGCGTATCGGGACTCGTTCGATGACAGAACCCGAGCGTGGTGAGACGCCCAGCGACCAAGACTTCCCCGGCAAGTCCAATGGAATTCGATTCCGCAACCCACCTGAGACGTTGTCAGCGGAAGAATTTCACGTGCCGGTCGAATGTCGCGCTCGAGACGGTCGTGGAGGCGGCCGAACGCATCAGGCGTCAGCGAGCACTCGATGCGGCCGAGTCCACAGTCCACGCCATCCCCGCGGGTTCCGGACGAACCGCTGGACGGACGGAACTACGAGCGACCACGGTTCGAAAGCGAGGCGGAAGGACACTCCCAACGTACCGACTCGCCTGACAGTCGACGACGAGTGGCGTGATTCCGGAGGCACAAACCGTGTCTGAGGAGGGAACGATCGACGTCGGGACAGTCACACGGGTGTGGTCCGTTGGCTGGCAGTGGCCCTGGGTCGTCACTCTCGCGGTGATGCTAGGCGGCAATTTCCTGTTCGCGGCCGACCGGACTGTACTGGGAATCGGCGTGTTGGTCGCCGGTCTGGGAATCGCTGTCGCCGGGGTGCGGGCCGTGAACCGACACAGTGGGGATGCGTTCGACGACGGAACGAGGAGCGTCCGCCGTGCCGTGGCGGGTGAACTCGGCCTAGACGATACATCAACTATTCACTCGCTAGCGGTCGGTTCCGACTCCGTGGTCGGCTTTGACTGTCCGAAAAGCTACGACCTCGCCGTCGTGACCCTCGGTGAGTCGGCGCTGACAGTCCACCACGATGGTTCGATGGACCTGCTCAACAGATCTTGGACTGTGGGGGACCAGACGGAGCGGATTCCGTACAAAGACGTCAGGTCCGTCACGGAGGAGGACGGAACGCTCCGGATGGAGCTCGTCGACGGGGGGACGAAGTCGCTTCCCGCAGGCAGTCGACCGGACGACCTTTTGGCGGCCCTCGGTCGCCGACTCGACGGCACCGACTCCGCTTCATAAGCGCGAGCGGTGACACATTCACGAAGCTGGACGGCGAGTGTAGAGGTGACCCCCATACGTTGATAACGAAGGTGGTTGTTACCCAACAAGTGGACATCTCGTACGAGCATGCGAACCCACGTCGGGGCAACGAGTCGTTTCTCATCCGTATTGAGGAGGACCACACGGAGCTGACGCCCTGCGTGCTCGTCGACGCCGGCGACGGTGTCGATACGGACGAGCTGCTCGGAGAAGACGAATACCTCGCAGCCATCCTGCTTACTCACGCCCACCTTGACCACTACCAGTCCCTTGGTGAGGCACATCGTGATGGAGCCCCGATTCTGACGAGTGCCGGAACGGCGTCAATTCTCGATGACGTCCTCTCGGAAGGAGCCGATCAGTACGGACTCTCGAACACGGACGAGGTGCTTGACCGCGTCAAAGCGATCTCGGAGTGGCACGACGTTCTCGGAGACACCCTTCGCGTTCGGCCCGTTCCTGTTGGCCACGCGCCCGGCGCCTGTGGCTTCCTCATTCGCGCCGCTGACGGCGACGACCAAGTGACGATGCTCGCTACTGGCGACTTCACCGAGCGCGACGCTGCTGGCTACCGTGGCTTCGACGCCGAGGCCTACGCCGACGTGGATATCCTCTTCCTGACGGCGGCGACGACCGGAGCGTTCGAGGAGAACCTCACCCGGACTGTCGCCACGATTTCCGAACGAACCAACGCTGGTTCGCGCACACTCTGTACGGCAAGTGGGCTTACTGGGGTTCACCTCGCAATCCTTCTCGCCGGCGTCGACGACGAACTCGATGTTGACGTTCCCGTCATCTTGGCCGGGTAAGCAGCGAAGCTCTACACCGCCCTCGGCTACGAACAGGACCGTATCGAAACGGTTCCAGAGTTCGCTATGCCCGATGCCTGCTTCGAGCACGGGGCAGTGACCATCGCCGGCCCGGAAGTCCCTGTGGAGGGCAGCAGCGCCCGCCTGTTCGAGTCTATCGCCGACGACCCGAGTGCCTCACTCGTCCAAGTGCAGGGTGGGGGTACTGAGGCCGCAACCGGGAGTGAGTTCGCCGGGACTGTTTCGAGCCATCGGTTCTCGAATCACCCCTCTGAGGAAGTCCTTGACGACGTCGTTGAGACGATCTCGCCAACTCACGTCGTCGTCACGCACCAACAGGGGAAGTCCTTGGAGAGGTACAAGGACAAGTGGGACTCGTTCTCGTGGCCAACTGGATCCCGTGGGAAGGAAGTGCTCTATCGGGACGGGACCTACGTTGCTCCACCATGGGTCACTGAGTACGTTGAGCGTCGGGTACGGAACAGGGCTGGGCAGTTCGACGCCGATCGCATCGACGCTGCCCTACTGGACGCTGTCGACACAGCGCCAGCAGCACATCGGCGCGAATCAGTCGAACTCGGACGAGAAGACGTCGACGTGGAGGCGCTTCGAGAGCAGCTCCATATTCGCTCGGCGCCGAAGGCGTCGATGGAGAGTGTGGAAGCAACTGATGGTGGTTCGACGCAGGCATCGGGGGCTGCTTCCAGTAGTGACTCCACCATTGAGACTGAGTCTACAGAGGGGGACATCGTGTCCGAGGCCGAAGAGCAGACGTCGACGAGCGACGACAGCTCTGGAACGCCTGTTAGTACAAATGCGCTCACCGTCACCGTCGACCCCGCCATCGGCTTGCTTGCCCAGCAGCGTGGTCAAGCCGCTGAGACACCCTTGGCGGTGTTCGTCCGGGAGGCCGTCGACGCCTACATCGCCGACATTCTCCGAGGGGACGAACCGTGGGACGATCTCGACGCCGAAGTCGAGGCGCTCTCACTTGATGCCGGCCCGGTGCTCAGTACCCTTCTTTCGAGTGCGACCGCAGAGGGCGAGAGTGTTGAGGCGTTCGCTCTAGAGCACCTGCGCGGGGCCGTCGGCGTCGACGACGCTGACGGGGCGGTTCCGATTCGTGACGATGGCTCGATAGCTGCGTTGCTGGGTGCTGTCGTCGAGAACGAGGACACGCCGTCTGAATCGCTGGCAGATGTCGTCGAGGATGCGCTTCGGAAACAGTTCCAGTAGAGGCAGTAGCGTTCGCAACCTCTCTTCGCTACTCTAGATGGCTGGGCAGTTGCGTCACGTATGGGCTGTTCTCCCAGCTCCGACGCGTGCCAATCGCCTCGATAAGCGACCGAGCCTCCCCATCTGAGAGATAGCCGTTGCGTGCGTAGTCACAACCGGGCGGGCTCGCGACGTACTGGACGCGTGACCTCGAGGAGCACCTCGTCGCGGTGCCAGCGGAGTGACCCCAAACACTGATTACTGATTCGCTGTAAACTGTAATCAAGAACGATCCGTGTCACGCACTTCAGATCGCGCCCACGGCGACATCGTCCGGGACTTCCTCTCAGTCGCGGACCTCCTCGAGGAGCCACAGCTGGCCCAGCTGTACGCGTACCTCGCTCGGGAGGAGGAGGCGACGGTCCAGGACGTGATGGACGACCTCGACCTCGCACAGGGAACCGCCTACAGCTACGTCAACCGGCTCGTCGACACCGGCGTCGTCGACGTCACCGACGACGAGCAGCCGCGCCGGTACGCCGCCCGTGAGATCGACCTGACCGTGACGACGGCCGCCGGTGACCGAGAGTACACGATCACGCCGGCGCTCATCGACGCCGTCGGCCGTCGCGAGACGAATGCGGACATCCACACCTACATCGACCGCCACGGCGTCGCCGGCCTCGCAACGGCGCTCACCTACGCCGTCGCTCGGGAACGCGGCGAGGTGACCCACCGGTTGATGGCTGAGGATCTGGACATCTCGCCGCTGGCCGCGGAGATGATTCTGCAGGCGCTGCGGCCCGTCGTCCACGAGCACTACGACATCGAGGAGACAGGGGCAGGACTCGACGAGTTGGATATCGACGACGGCGACGCGGCTGACGACGCGTGAGCCGGCTCCACATCGCCGACACCGGCCTGTTCGTCGCGATGGGACAGCCCTCGAACAGCCGCTACAAGGCTGTTCGCCGATTCGCTCGCCGGAACGACATCACCTTCGTCCTGCCCGAACGGGTGTACGAGGAGCTGACCGTCGACGATCCCGACGTCGAGGCGCCACCCGTCGACACCGCGATCGACGAGGGATGGGCGACGGTTGCGGCGCCACTCGAGTTCTCCGAGCCGGTCGTCTCGCGGGTGATGGATGGCGTCCAGCGGTACATCGCGAACGCCGACGACCGACCCGCCGACGAGGTCGAGCGTGCCGACGCCGCCCTCGCCGCCCTCGCTGCCCAGCATCTCAGCGCGGGGACGGCGACCGAGGTGTACATCTACACGACCGATATCGCGGCCGGCGAGGTAGCCGGCGACGAGGGCGACCGCAGGCAACACGACGGCGGTGATACCCGTCACACCGACGAGAAGCTCCGTCGCACTCGTGATTGCCGTCGTGGCTTGCGACACGACGAGCAGAACCGTGAACGCCGCGTAGGCGCCGACGACACCCCAGAGGAGGCGCGAACGGCGGACGTTCGTGAAGTCGTTCTTCGCGATTCGGAGCACGCTCCCCATCACGCGTCCACCTCCGCACCACTTCCGGCGACTTCGTTTCCGTTCGTGACCGTGGTGAACAGTTCTTCGAGGGACGCGTCCTCGACCTGCACGTCCCGGACGGTCGTCACGTCGGCGGCGTGCTGTATCACTGCCGCCTTGGCGGCCGGATCGGTACAGGTCACCCGGAGCTGTGAGTCGTCGACGACCACCGAGGAGACGCCATCGATACCGTCGACGTCGAGACGAGGGTCCTCGACCGAGAGGGTCACGGTGGATTCGGTATGGAGGGTCGCACGGAGTCCATCGACGGTATCGACTGCGACGAACCGGCCGTCCCGCAGGATTCCGACGCGGTCACAGACCGCTTCGACCTCGGGGAGCACGTGGCTGGAGAAGAACACTGTCGTGCCGCGCTCAGTTTCCTCTCGGACCACTTCGCGTAGTTCGGCCATCCCACCGGGGTCGAGCCCCGACGAGGGTTCGTCCAGAATCAGCAGTTCCGGGTCGCCGACGAGTTCCGTCGCCAACGCCAGTCGTTGCCGCATCCCCGTCGAGTACTCGCCAGCCGGCCGGTCGCGTGCCTCCCGTGCCAAGCCAGTCCGGTCGAGGAGCACGTCGGGATCGTCGTCCGCGTCCTTCGCCGCGATGGCGTAGTCGAGATGCTCTCTCGCTGTCAACCGGTCGAACGGACTGTACCCCTCCGGAAGCAGCCCGACACGCTGGCGGACGTGGCGCGACTCCGTCACGACGTCGTGGCCCAGAACGGTGCCGATCCCCCCGCTCGGCGTCAGAAACCCCAGTAGGAGGTTGATTGCTGTGGATTTTCCCGCACCGTTCGGACCGAGAAACCCGAACGCCTCCCCCTCGCGAACCGTGAGGTCGAGGCCGTCGAGCGCTTTCAGGCGCCGATGCCGTCGAGCCCGGGGAGTTCTACACGGCAAAAGAACTCTACGAAGGGCTCGAAGCGTACAGACCCGATTCCGACTGGGAGGCATCAGTCATCGACGGCATCTCGAGTCCGAGCAGCCTCGCAAAAATGCTCACCGACCACAGCACCCACCCGGCAGTCACAATCAACCGGGATGGTCGGGTCAACGAGTACCGAATCGGGCGAGGAGGATCAGGGGCCGAACAGATCGACGTCGAGGGGATCGCGGACCTCTTCGAGCTGCCCTGTATGGCCGCCATGGAGGAGCGACTGCACCAAAAGAAGCCCGTCCGAAAGGACCTCTACAACTTCGCCCGGATGGTGATGTGGCTCCCCCAGTACCACGAGAGCGACATCGACGAGATCGTCGACGACCTGATGGCGGTTTTCTCCCGCTGGCCGTGGTACGACGAACAGGAAACGGCCTACCAAGTCCGCTATGAGTTCTCGAACACGATTGAGGGGGAGACGCCGTTGCCGATGAACTGCGACAACGACGATATGCAGCGGTACTGCATCGGGAAAGAGCAGTGTCCCTACTCGATCTGGGGGAGCGTTCCGTTCCCGGAGGAGATGTACGAACAGGTCGGTGGGGATGATGGTCGTTCAAGCCCGTTCTGAGGGTTGTGTAGATATTTCCGTCCAATGGGGCCCCAGCATTAGGTCGCTCTTGAGGCTGGCTAAGCTGACCGAAACCAGCGGCGAAACCGTCTCTTGCATCCAGAACTCTCCACCGGGCGAAACACACAAGTCATTATCGCAATAATGATTATCTAGATAATGACCTTCTTCGACAGGGAGGCAGAGCTCGATGCGCTGGAGGCTGCCTACGCATCACAGGAGGCCGAATACTTCGTGGTGTATGGACGGCGACGAATCGGGAAGACAGCGCTGCTGAAGGAGTTTTGTACCGATCGGCCACACATCTACTACCTCGCAGCACAGGAGTCCGAGCAGCGACAACGCGAAAAATTCGTCGAGCAGATCGCCGCTCACGTCGACGAGCGACCACCGAGGATCACAGACTGGGAGGACGCACTCGCGTATCTCTCCGAGGTGCTTGCAGACGAGCGACTCATCGTTGTCATCGACGAATTCCCGTACCTAATGGAGGAGAACGATTCGCTCCCCTCGTACCTCCAGGCATTCATCGACGAACAACTCTCAGAAACCGACTCAATGCTCGTCCTGTGTGGCTCCAGTGTGAGCACAATGGAGTCTGAGGTACTGGGTCACGAGAGTCCCCTCTACGGTCGGCGGACAGGCCAGATCGATCTGCAGCCCTTCTCGTTCCAAGATGCCCGGGACGTGATCACCTATGGATTTGAGGACGCTGTGAGATCGTTCAGCGTGACCGGGGGGACAGCGATGTATCTAACACAGTTCGACTACAGCCAATCGGTCGCTGAGAACATCCAGCAACAGATTTTGTCGTCGACAGCGATGCTCTACAACGAGCCGGAATTCCTGCTTCGAACCGAGCTCCGGAGCCCTGCACGGTATCTGAGCATCCTTGAAGCGATCGCAACCGGCCACACAACGCCCAACGAGATTGCCGGTGCGACTGGAGTCGGATCAGGCCCGCTCTCAAAGTATCTCCAGACGCTCCGCCGGCTCCGATTGATCTCTCGAGAAACACCAGTCACAGCGTCAGCAAAGCAGTCCAAACGTTCCCGGTACATCGTCGCCGACGAGTTCCTCCGGTTCTGGTTTCGGTTCGTCGAGCCGAATCGTTCGAGTATCGAAGAAGCGCCGGAGATTGTGTATGAGGGAACCATCGAGCCGAGGCTGCCAGATTACGTCTCCTCGACGTTTGAGGACATCTGTGAGGAGGCCATCTGGGAAGCCATTCGACAGGGGGAAGTCGATCCGTATTCCGACCTTGGTCGGTGGTGGTACGGTGGACAGGAGATCGATATCGTCGGCCTTGCACCAAGTGACGACAGAATTCTGTTCGGGGAGTGCAAGTGGACGACTGAACCGGTGGGCTACGGGCTCGTCAATTCACTAACTGAGAAAGCTACCGACGTCCGGTGGGGACCCTCAGATCGGACAGAGCGATTCGCACTATTTTCCCGAAGTGGATTTGTCGATGGCCTTGCCGAGGACGTCGACGAGAACTGGTTGCTGTTCGGTCCGGACGAACTCGACCAGCTCATGTGAAGAAAATCGGGAAGCCCGGTCAGTCCTCCCCTTCCGGTGCCGCTTCTGCAGGAGCGTCTTCATCGAGCAACTCGCTTTCCTCGCCCTCGTACAGTTCCCGCAGGTCCTTCTTCGAGAACTTCCCAGTGGCGGTCTTCGGGATCTCGTCGATGAACTCGAAGCCGTCCGGGACCCACCATTTCGGGTACTCCTCGAGGAGCATCTCTCGGAGTTCCTCGCTCAACTGCTCGCGGTCGGTCCCCTCGGGCGCGACGACCATCGCCACGGGTCGTTCCTGCCAGCGCTCGTGTGGCACACCAATCACTGCCGCCTCGCTCACGTCGTCGTGGGCCATGATCGCGTTCTCGAGTTCCTGTGAGGAGATCCACTCCCCACCGGACTTGATCACGTCGTCGGCGCGGTCGACGATCTCGATGTAGCCGTCCGTGTCGACGGTGACGATGTCACCGGTCCGGAGCCACGACCCGTCAAAGTCTTCCTCGTTGGCCGCCGGCCGGTTGAAGTACTCCATCGTCACCCACGGCCCGCGGACGAGCAGCTCGCCGAAGTCCTCGCCGTTCCAGTCGATCTCGTCGCCGCCGTCGCCGACCACCTTGAACTCGAGGCCGGGGACGATCAGCCCCTGTTTCGACTTCACGTCGAACTGCTGCTCCTTCGGGGCGTCCTTGAGGTCGTGTTTTAGGTTCGCGACCGTCCCGACCGGGGACATCTCGGTCATCCCCCAGGCGTGGACGACCTCGACACCGAGTTCGTCGTACTGCTCGATGAGCGCCTTCGGCGCCGCTGCCCCACCGATGACGACTCGGTCGAGTGAGGAGAGGTCGACGTCGTTCTCCCCGACGTACTCGAGGAGGCCGAGCCAGACCGTCGGGACGCCCGCAGCGAGCGTCACACCCTCCTCTTCGATGAGTCGGGCGATGTCCGACGGGTCCGGCGACGGTCCGGGGAAGACCTGCTTGGCCCCGGCAGCAGCCGCCGTGAACGGCATCCCCCAGGCATTGACGTGGAACATCGGCACGACCGGCATCACCACGTCGGAGTTGTCGATGCCCAGCGCCTGTGGGACCATCGTCGCCATCGTGTGGGCGTGGAGCATCTTGTGGGTGTACTCGACACCCTTCGGCATGCCCGTCGTCCCCGAGGTGTAACACATCCCCGCGGGCTGTTCCTCGTCGAGCTCCGGGAACTCGTAGCTCGTCGATTGGTCGCCGATGAACGACTCGTAGTCGGTGATCGGTTCCAGTGGCAGGTCGGGCACCTCCGAGCCCATGATCACGAACTGCTCGACGCTCTCGAAGGCCTCGGGGTC
Source organism: Halolamina litorea (assembly GCF_026616205.1). Classification (NCBI taxonomy): domain Archaea; kingdom Methanobacteriati; phylum Methanobacteriota; class Halobacteria; order Halobacteriales; family Haloferacaceae; genus Halolamina; species Halolamina litorea. Next base: position 2,832 of record NZ_JANHGR010000003.1, on the reverse strand, counting down.
GTACGCCGAGGCGAGCTTCTCGGCCAGCGACGGATCGACGAAGATCAGCTTGTCGTCGGCGTCGTCGACGATATGCTGGATATGTCCATCCGGCAACAACGGATTGATCGTGTGGAGTTGCGCCCCGAGGTTCGGGACAGAGAAGTACGTCTCGAAGTGCCGGTCGGTGTTCCAACACATCGTCCCGACACGGTCCCCCGTTTCGACGCCGGCTGCTTCGAGGGCGTTCGCCAACTGCCCGACACGGTCACCGTAGTCGGCGTAGGTGTACCGCTTCATCCCCTCGTGGGTCCGGGCGACGACTTCCCGCTCCGGGGTGATGTTTTGTGCGCGCCAGAGGAACGGCTTCAGGGTCTGTTGATAACCAGTCACACATAGAGTCGTGGTAACAACTGTAATAGTTTTTTGTTCGGTTTGTTTATACGTTAGATAGAGTAGCGGTAGCCGTGGCTCGCTCGATGCCTCCGAAAAACAGGGGCTGGCCTTTCACTTCGTCACAGTCGTCGAACGGGGCGGCGGGTCCGAACGCCGACGGCCGGGTTCGGAGCGCGTTGGAGAATCCGTGGGACCGGGCGCAGCGTTAGTCGTCTGCGATAGCGCTCTCCTCGGTGGCCGCACAACGGTTCGGACCCAGTTCGAGTTCGGTCTCTTCGTCCGTGTCTTCCGGTTCGTACTCGCCGGCGTTTGTCGCGATGACCCGCTCGTAGTTCGGCGGCTTCGACGGGAGGTTCTCGAACATGTGGTCGACGAACTCCTCTTCGGGCAGTCGGAGGATCTCGTTGTTCTCCCAGAGGTAGCCAACCGTCGAGAACATCGGCTGGCCCGGGGTCACGTCGACGTACTCGCCGTCGTCAGTGACGGAGAAGTGCCCCGGGAGGATCTTCACGTCGTTAGGCGCGGTCATGATCGCCTGGTGGAGCGTGTCGTACTGGATACGGGCGCCGTCGCGGGCGTCCGCGTCAGCGAACTGGAGTTCGGTCCGGCCGATGGACTCGACGAACAGTGTATCGCCCGTGAGCAGCGCCTCGTTGTCGACGAGGTACGAGGTCATCCCGGTCGTGTGGCCGGGCGTGTGGACCGCCTTGATCTCCACGTCGCCGAGTTCGACGGTATCGTTCGGCTCGATCGGGTCGAACTCGAACTGTGGGTCCCGGCTCTCAGCGGGCGCGCCGAGGTGGTACGGCACACCGAGACGGTCGGCCAATCGGCGACCACGCGAGATGTGGTCGGCGTGGATGTGCGTATCGAGGACCCTCGTGACCGCTAGTCCCCGCGATGTGGCGGCATCGAGGAACTCGTCGGTCGCCCGGGTCACGTCGATGAGCGCGGCTTCGCCAGCCCGCTTCGAGCCGACGAGGTAGCCGAGACAGCCCTTCGACCGACGCTGGAGCTGGACGACGACGAGGTCGTCGTTTTCGGTGGCGATGGGAACCTCGTCGTACACCATGCTCCAAGCCTCCATGCCGCCGTCGACGGTCTTGACGTCGTCCGCGTAGCCTTCAGCCTCCAGGTACGTGGCGAACTTGCCGGCGGAGCTCCCCGTGGCGCAGATCGTCACGACGGTGTCATCGTCGCCGATCACGTCTGGGTCGAACTCGCCGATCAGTTCGTCGTCGTTGCTGGAGTACTCGACGTTCCGGGCGTCGGCGATGTGCCAGTCCTCGAAACTGTCCGGCGATCGTGTGTCGAAGAGGACGAACTCCTCGTCGGCATCGATCAGGTCGCGCAGTCGTTCTGCAGTGATTGTCTCGACCATCTTCATGGTATTGCACGGTGAGTACACGTATAACCGTTCGAGCGGCGAGAATAATTTGTCGCAGACACGTCGGTGCGCGTCCGTTATCGAAAATATCTCCGGTATTTTGGACGGTCTAGAGTTCCTTTAGCTGAGTTAATAACTTCTTACGCGTGCACGATAGGCTGGTACCGCGGCAACAATGTGTTTATTACTCCCGTGGACCGATATTGGGAGAGAAATGCAATTCTTCGACGCCGAAGACACGCTGGAGGACCTGCCGCCCAGCGCCAAGTTCATCTTCAAGGAGCTAACCCGCGAGGGGTCGATGACGCTCAAGGGGATCACCGAGGCGACGCTGTTGGGCTCGCGGACGGCCCGATACGGGCTGGAGAAGCTACAGTCGGCGGGATTGGTCGAGAGCGCACCTGCGATCCACGACGGCCGACAGACCTGTTACAGTGTGCGGGCCCGACCGATGGGTGGCGATCGGACGGGCCATCCCGAACGGCTCCTCGTGAGCCCGGACGCCGCCCGGGAGATGCTCTCAGCGTTCGAGACCGACGATCCCGAGTTCCGGCTTATCGAGGTCTCGACGACGTACGACGAGGGACACGTCCCGGGCGCGGTGGAGCTTGACCCACAGCGGGACTTCAGCGACGCCGGCGGCCGAACCGTTCCTGGCAGGGAGCGCCTCGCCTCGATTCTCGGCGAACGGGGAGTCACAGCCGACAGCACGGTTGTTCTATACAGCGACGGCATGAACGAGTTCGCAGCCTTCGTCTACTGGGTGCTGAAACACTACCGGCACCGAGATGTCCGCTTGCTCGACGGCGGCAAGCAGTACTGGACGGAGAACGACTATCGGACGACTCAGCGCGAGCCGGACGTTACCCCCGTTCAGTACGACGCCCAGCCCCCGAACGATCAGATTCGGGCGTACCGTGACGACGTATACGACGCGCTCTCGACGGACGTTACGCTCGTCGACGTCCGGTCGCCCGAAGAGTACCGCGGGGAAACGACCGTTCCCGCCCGGGCGTCCGGCCACATTCCGCGGACGGTAAACGTCGAGTGGACGAGCGTCGCCCGGGAGA